>JAZAUJ010000143.1:0-3590 GCA_036342375.1 Anaerovoracaceae bacterium
CGTGATGGATGCGGACCTTTCCGGATCCACGAAAACCGCGGTATTCGCAAAGCAGTATCCGGACAGGTTTTTCAATGTCGGCATAGCGGAACAGAACCTCATGGGTATAGCGGCGGGGCTCGCCGCCTCGGGCAAGACAGTCTGCGCGAGTTCGTTCGCGATGTTCGCGGCCGGAAGGGGATTCGAGATCATCAGAAATTCTATCGGATATCCGCATCTCAATGTGAAGATATGCGCGACGCACGCCGGCATCACTGTCGGAGCCGACGGCGCGAGCCATCAGACGTTTGAGGACATCGCGCTCATGCGCACTATCCCGGGCATGACCGTGATAAATCCATGTGACGGCCGCAGCGCGAAAAAACTCATCAGGGAAGCCGTCGAATACGTCGGGCCGTGCTATATCAGGCTGGGACGCGCGGCTGTTCCGCAGTTCTACGAAGAAGACCCTGATATCAGTATCGGGAAGGGCAATCTCCTGAGAGACGGAAATGACGTCGCGATAATAGCTACGGGAATACTTGTGAGCGCGGCAATGCGCGCTGCCGATGTCCTTAAGGGCGAGGGCATCGACGCGAGAGTAATAGACATCCATACTGTCAAACCAATCGATGAGGAGATCATTGTAAAGGCGGCGGAAGAGACCGGCGCGATAGTGACTGCTGAAGAACATTCCGTAATAGGAGGGCTCGGGGGCGCCGTCGCTGAGGTCACGGCCCGCAGAGCTCCTGTGAAAATGGCATTCGTCGGTCAGCACGATACATTCGGGGAATCGGGCCAGCCCGATGAACTGCTGGAAAAATACGGCATGACAGATAAAGATATCGTTCAGGCTGTAAAGTCACTGATTTGATATATCAGATAAAGAAAAAGGCGGCAGTGGAAATGTTTCCCGGCCGCCTTATTTTATTTCGCTGTTGGTTGACTATAAATAATTATTCCTCCCTTAGTTTTATAACCGCTGTCCCAGAGCGTATCGAGATCAAGCCACCTGTAACTGCTGTATGTCACAGCTTTTACGCGCATGGGCCCGTTTTCGCCGTTATCGGCATCATAGCCGTTGAGCAGGAACCAGTGCCAGACATAAAAGTCCATCTCTTTCGCTTTATGGTGAAGCACGAGGCACGGAACGGGAAAGCCGTTATCTATCTGATCTATTATGACCCGTTTTGCCCGGCGGGCCGGTTCGCCTCCTTCAAGGCCGTCCATCTTCAGCCCGCGGAATCCCATATCCCGCATATATCTCGCGTATCCGTCCATATATATTTCGAGCGTATTTATGCCCGACCATCTCGGCCTGAGATACGGTTTCATTATCTAGGATAATTCTATGTAATCGTTTTTAGTGATTTCGCGCGGGTCGAACGGTACGAGGCCGGTCATCCCTTTATGCAATGCGAAGTAAACGCTGCTGTCGCATGCCGTTTCGGCCGCGCAGCCGCCGAGCCTCATCATATATCCCCTGAACCAGTCCTGGTTCCCGCCGTATGATGTGCCGATATAGAAATGTTCAAGTTCTTTCCGCATTGATAAGCTGCCTTTCACTACCAAGTATATTATATGGACATATTTTAGCAAATTTAAACAATATTTTGAAATTGTTTAACGCAAGACGCGGAAATTGTTGTAAAATATCAATAGTGAATGCATGAAAGGAGCATCGCAATGCCAGAAGATAAAAGAGAAATCGCGTTTCAGGAGAAGGAAAAAGGCGAGACCGCCGATTCTATATTTGAGGGACAGAATGAAGACCGGTCGAAGCCGGACGATGTCGACGTGCTGCTGATGCAGCCCATTTCTGCCGGCTACAGACTGAACAGATCATGCAGGAACCTCATTCCGAATGCAAACTATGATATCTCGCTTCAGCATAACGGCCTGATGATAAGGCAGCGCGCAGGCGACAATGTACAGTGGCTCATCCCGTTCGAGTCCATAAACGATGTATTTTACGGGAAAAAGGCTGAGGCGCCCGCCGGGGCGGACCGGCCGCTCGGCGAAGCGCTTGGGAACGCGGAAACATTTGAGCCCGAAGGCGAGGAAGAAGTCACAGACAAGGATATGTTCTTCCTGATTTCCGTTTCCGATGACAAAGGACGCGACGTCCTGTCGTTCAGGGCGAATTCGCCGTCGCCGCACCAGAAACTCCTGTTCGGAACATTGATGCAGCTGACCGAGGCGAAATACGACGAGGGTTCCAGGAACTCCCGCACCATAAAGCTCAGGACATGCGAAAAATGCGGCGAGAGATATCCGGCGTCCTCGAAGCTGTGTCCTTACTGCAATTCGAAAAAACCGGCTTATAAGAAGGCCAGTCTGTGGATCATGCTCGGGATCCTCGCGCTTTCTTGTATAAGCCCGTTCCTGATTTGATTTTTACTGAATAACACCGGTGCGTTTCGCACCGGTTTTTTCATATCCCGAAAAATATTGAATGTATTGACATGTGAGCAGGCAGCAATTATTATATGTATATACACTGTGCATATACATTAACTATCTGCGGATCGGAAAAAGAAAGGAGCGCGGATATGGGAGAACTATATAAGAGCAAATGCTATTGTACGAATCTCAGGCGGAGCGCCAACGCAGTCTCCGCGTTATACGATTCTGAACTTGAAGGGTCGGGCCTCACTGTGGGGCAGTATTACCTTCTGATAAATCTGAGACGACTGGGCAGCGCGAACATTACTCACTGGGCGGATACCGTAGGTCTCGAACGCAGTACGATGGTGAGGAACATAAGAGTTGTCGAATCCCACGGATTTGTAGAACAGACGGAAGGACGAGGCAAAACGTACACGCTGTCCGACAAAGGGAACAGTGCGCTCGACAAAGCCATACCGAAATGGGAGAAAGCTCAGAGCAGGATCGTAGAACTCCTCGGCAGGGAAGATGCCGAAGCAGTTATCAGGATAGGCTGGACACTTCAGAATCTGAAGGCCGAAGATGAAACAGTTCTTTGATAAGGAGGAAAATCATGAATGAAGAAACAAGGCTCGAGATCGCAAGAAGACTGAGAGAGGCCGAACTGAACAGAGAAACCTTTCCCGCGTTCAGTACGGATTATCCTGATATGAATCAGGATGACGCCTACGACATACAGCTGAAAATGATGCAGTACAGGTTTGACGCCGGAGAGAAACTCGCAGGCGTAAAGATCGGCCTTACGAGCGTCGGCATGCAGCGTCTTGTGAACGTGGACACGCCGGATTACGGACTGCTTACCGACAAGATGCTCATACTTGAAGGACAGCCCTGCCCGGCGGACGAACTTATCCAGCCTAAGGTCGAAGGCGAGTTCGCGTTCATATTAAAAGAAGATCTGGATAAAGAATATGTCACTGTCGCCGATGTCTTCAACGCGACGTCATATATAGCTCCGGCGATAGAGATCGTAGATTCCAGAATAACAGACTGGAAGATCCATTACTATGATACAGTATCTGACAATGGATCATCGGCGCGCTTCGTTGTCGGCGGCGGAATGATGAAGCCCGAAGATGTAGATATGCGCACTACGGGCATGACTATCGAGAAGAACGGCGCCCTCGTGAGTTCCGGAGCCTCGGCCGAGGTATTCGGAAATC
>JAZAUJ010000144.1:0-3586 GCA_036342375.1 Anaerovoracaceae bacterium
CATTTACGGGATCGGCAGAACGTCGGCGGCGAAGATCGTCGAAGCGGCGGGCGTCGACCCTGCGACGAGAGTGAAGGATCTGTCGGAGGATGAAGCCGGCACGATCAGAAAGGTCATCGATTCCGAGTACATCGTGGAAGGTGATCTCAGGAGAGAGAATTCACTCAATGTAAAGAGACTTATGGAGATCGGCTGCTACAGAGGGATCAGACACAGAAGAGGTCTTCCTGTAAGAGGTCAGAACACGAAAACTAATGCACGGACGCGCAAGGGTCCTAAAAAGACCGTCGGACGCGCAAAGAAAACAGCATTGTAAGGAGGTAAGACGATATGCCTAAGGCTCAGAAGAAACAGACCAGAAAAAAGAAAAAAGAGCGTAAAAATGTAGAAAAAGGTCAGGCGCATATCCAGTCGACCTTCAACAATACACTCGTTACGCTTACCGATATGAACGGAAACGCGCTTTCATGGTCGAGCGCGGGTTCGCTCGGATTCAGGGGATCGAGAAAGTCGACTCCGTTCGCGGCTCAGATGGCTGCCGAAGAAGCGGCGAAGGGCGCGATGGAGCACGGACTCAAAACAGTGGAAGTATACGTAAAAGGACCTGGTTCCGGCAGAGAAGCAGCTATCAGAGCACTTCAGGCGGCGGGACTCCAGATCACTCTTATCAAGGACATTACGCCTATTCCGCACAACGGATGCAGGCCGCCTAAGAGAAGAAGAGTCTAGCCGGAAGGAGGAAAGATAGAAATGGCAAGATATACAGACGCGAACTGCAGACTCTGCAGAAGAGAAGGCTGCAAGCTGTTCCTCAAAGGGGACAGATGCTACAGCAGCAAGTGCGCACTGGAGAGAAGAAACTTTCCTCCGGGGCAGCACGGACAGGGCAGACACAAGAATTCGGAATACGGGATCCAGCTCCGTGAAAAACAGAAGGCAAAGAGATTTTACGGGCTCCAGGAAACTCAGTTCCGCAATCTGTTCGATAAGGCCGCGAGACAGAAGGGCAAGACAGGTGAAAACCTGCTCATCCTGCTCGAGACAAGGCTTGACAATGTAGTGTTCAGACTCGGACTTGCCGCTTCGAGAAAAGAAGCGCGCCAGCTCGTGACGCACGGACACTTCACAGTAAACGGAAAGAAAGTAAACATCCCTGCATATACGGTCAAGGCAGGCGACGTTATCAGTGTAAAAGAGAAGAGCCAGAACTCGCCGAAATTCAAGGAAGTAAAAGACATGACGATCACAGTCCCGTCGTGGATGACGGTCGATGTCGACAAGCTTGAGGGCAGAGTGCTGAATCTCCCTACAAGAGAGGACATTGATACTCCTATCGCGGAGCATCTGATCGTAGAATTGTACTCCAAATAATTAGAGGGATCGCACTGATAAGGAGGGCATTTAATGATAGAAATCGAAAAGCCTACAATCGAATGCGTATTGGATGAAAAAAACAGGGAATACGGCAAGTTCGTCGTTGAACCGCTCGAAAGGGGATACGGCACAACTCTCGGAAACAGCCTCAGACGCGTACTGCTGAGCTCGCTTCCGGGAGCGGCTGTCACGAATGTGAGCATCGACGGCGTCGTGCATGAATTCTCTACGATAGAAGGCTGCAAAGAAGATGTGACCGAAATAATCCTCAACCTGAAAAAGCTCGCGATCAGACTGAACGGTCCTGAAGATTCCATGAGAGTATATATCAATGCTTCGGGCCCGAAGGAAGTCACGGCGGCAGACATAACCGCCGACCCGGATCTTGAAATATTCAACCCGGATCTCCACATCGCGACGCTCGAGGAGAACGCGTCTCTCGTTATGGAGATGAACATCTCGAAGGGCAGAGGATATGTGACGGCGGACATGAACAAGGATGAGAACACTCCGATAGCCGTGATACCTGTGGACTCCATCTATACTCCGGTAAGAAAGGTGAACTTCACCGTGGAGAATACGAGAGTCGGACAGGTCACAGACTATGACAAACTCATACTTGAGATATGGACCGACGGGTCGATCACTCCGAAGGAAGGCGTGTCGATAGGCGCCAAGATCATGCAGGAGCATCTGAACCTGTTTGTGGAACTCACAGACGATACGGAAGGCCTCGAGATCATGGTCGAAAAGGAAGAGGATCAGAAGGAAAAAGCGCTCGAAATGACGATAGAAGAACTGGAACTTTCGGTACGTTCATTCAACTGTCTCAAGAGAGCGAAGATAAACACCGTAGAAGAACTGACACAGAAATCCGAGGAAGACATGATGAAGGTCAGGAACCTCGGCAAGAAATCGCTTGACGAAGTGAAGGCGAAGCTCGAAGAACTCGGCCTCAGCCTGAGATCGTCAGATGATTAGAAAGGAGTAGCAAATGCCAGGCAATAAAAAACTGGGCAGGGAATCTGCTCACAGAAAAGCCATGCTGAGGAACCTCGTGACTGACCTGCTGAGAGAAGAACGCATCACGACAACAAACGACAGAGCGAAAGAAGCAGGAAGAGCCGCGGAGAAAATGATAACACTCGCGAAGCGCGGCGATATCCACGCGAGACGTCAGGTCGCGTCCTATGTATATGACGCGGACGTAGTATCGAAACTGTTTGAAGATATCGCGCCGAGATATGAGGACAGAAACGGCGGATACACAAGGATACTGAAACTCGGACCTCGCGAAGGAGACAACGCGGAAGAGGTATTCCTCGAACTCGTATAGTTTTTCCCGAGAATAATACCGCTCCGGCAATGCGCCGGGGCGGTCATTTATTTTCTCTGCTTCAATGCATTGATGCCTGTTATTCTGTTTCTCCCTGAGTTTCGGCCGGCGCGCCGTCTTTCCCGCTTCCGGGATCATCTATATCGGCGAACGCTATCTCGGCGTTTTTCTTCGTGTCGCGGCGGTGATACCATTTTAGCACGAACAGCTTGATGATCGCAGTCACAGGCACCGCGAGCACCATGCCGGCGAGCCCGAAGAATTTTCCGGCGATATACACGGCGAGCAGCACGAGCAGCGGATGCAGTCCGGTATTCGTGCCGACGACTTTCGGATATATGTAATTCCCGTCTATCTGCTGTATGATGAACAGAATCAGTACAGCCAGGAGGCCGTGCCAGACATCGACAGTCAGCAGCCCGACGATAAACGCGGGGATCATGCCGAGGATCGGCCCGAAATACGGGATGACATTGCATATGCCCGCGAATATCCCGATGAACACGGCGAATTTGAGCCCCATGATCGACAGTCCGATCGACGACAGGATAGCAATGATAAGAGCGTCCAGGAGCACGCCGCGCAGGAACGTCGACAGCACTGTATCGACTTCGCTGAGCGTTCCGTTAATCTCGTTCTTGCGCTTCTGGCTGCACACCCTGCCGAGCAGAGCGTTCCAGAGCCCTATAAATCTTTCCTTATCATATGAAAGATAGACAGATATGATCAGGCCGATGATGATATTCACAACAGCGCTTGTGATGCTGTTTAACGTCGAGACGATGGACTCCGTATTGAAACTGTTCGCCACCCAGCCGAACAGCTTGTTCACAAGATCCGAAGCGTGCTTCGACAGCACATCGGACGGCATATTCG
>JAZAUJ010000145.1:0-3577 GCA_036342375.1 Anaerovoracaceae bacterium
AAGTCGGCGTTGTAGGCGGTGCAGACCAGGGGATGCAGACGGATGGCTTTGCCCTCGACGAGGAGAGGCTCGAAAGCCTGAATGCCGAGCCTGTGCAGCGTAGGCGCGCGGTTCAGCATCACCGGGTGTTCTTTTATTACATCTTCGAGCACGTCCCATACCTTAGTGTCGACACGCTCGACCATCTTCTTCGCGCCCTTGATATTGTGCGCGTCGCCGTCTTCGACGAGCCTCTTCATGATGAACGGCTTGAACAGTTCAAGCGCCATGTTCTTCGGGAGCCCGCACTGCCAGAACCTGAGCTCCGGCCCGACGACGATAACGGAACGGCCGGAATAGTCGACACGCTTTCCAAGCAGATTCTGTCTGAATCTTCCCTGCTTTCCCTTCAGCATGTCGGAAAGCGATTTAAGCGGTCTCGAGCCCGGACCCGTGACAGGTCTTCCTCTCCTGCCGTTATCTATCAATGCGTCGACAGCTTCCTGGAGCATGCGCTTCTCGTTCCTGACGATTATGTCAGGCGCTCCCAGGTCGAG
Source organism: Anaerovoracaceae bacterium (assembly GCA_036342375.1). Classification (GTDB taxonomy): domain Bacteria; phylum Bacillota; class Clostridia; order Peptostreptococcales; family Anaerovoracaceae; genus JALCRY01. Next base: position 537 of record JAZAUJ010000145.1, read on the forward strand.
CAGTCTCTTGAGTCTCTTGTTTCTGTTTATTACTCTTCTGTAAAGATCGTTAAGATCCGATGTCGCGAATCTTCCTCCGTCAAGCTGGACCATAGGTCTCAGATCCGGCGGTATGACAGGGATGACTTCGAGCACCATCCATTCAGGCCTGTTGCCCGAAAGTCTGAAAGCTTCCACGACCTCGAGACGTCTTACGATCTTGACTTTCTTCTGTCCTGTCGCGTTTTTCAGCGCCTCTCTCAGTTCGGACGAAAGCTCATCCAGGTCTATCGCGCACAGCAGTTCTCTGATAGCTTCCGCGCCGATACCGGCCCTGAACGAACCGTCCGTATTCTCCATCGTATCTCTGTATTGCTGCTCCGATATGATCTCCTTATACTCAAAACCGGAATCTCCCGGTTCGAGCACGATATACGTAGCGAAATACAGTACGCGTTCGAGATTTCTCGGCGTCATGTCGAGCACGAGTCCCATCCTCGACGGGATGCCCTTAAAATACCAGATATGGGAGACAGGCGCCGCGAGTTTTATATGGCCCATGCGCTCTCTTCTGACCTTCGACTTCGTTATCTCGACGCCGCACTTGTCGCAGATGAGTCCTCTGTACTGGATTTTCTTATATTTACCGCAGTGGCATTCCCAGTCCTTTGTAGGACCGAAAATGGCTTCGCAGAACAGACCTTTCGGTTCCGGCTTCAGTGTCCTGTAGTTTATAGTCTCCGGCTCTTCTACCTCGCCGTGTGACCAGGAGAGGATCTTTTCCGTCGAGGCAAGTCCGATCTGCAGCGATTCGAAATTATTCAGTTCGTTACTGTTGTTTTTTGTATCTGCCATACTCTCTATTCCTCCTCTGTCTCAGCGCTTTCCTCCGCTTCTTCAGACTCTGTCACAGGCGCGTCTGCAGGTTCTTCTGCCTGTTCGTCTTCGCTGCCCGCGGCTTCGTCCTCATCGGCTGCGCTGTCTTCGTCTCCCGAGAGTTTCGGGGCGACTTCGCTGAGGAAGCCGTATTTATGATTTCGTCCGGAACTGTTCTCGACCGCGCCGAAACTCGTCGGCGAATCGATCTCGCTGGCTTCTTTGAGCCTGATCTCTTCATCCTTCTCTCCGAGCACCTTCACATTGAGGCACAGACTCTGCATCTCTTTGATAAGCACCTTGAAGGATTCAGGGATCCCCGGTTCAGGAATATTCTCGCCCTTTACGATAGCTTCATATGTTTTTACACGGCCGATGATGTCATCGGATTTTACCGTGAGTATCTCCTGCAATGTGTATGCCGCGCCGTACGCCTCGAGCGCCCACACTTCCATCTCGCCGAAACGCTGACCGCCGAACTGGGCCTTTCCGCCGAGCGGCTGCTGCGTGACAAGCGAGTACGGGCCCGTCGATCTCGCGTGGATCTTGTCATCCACGAGATGGTGCAGCTTCAGCATGTACATATATCCGACTGTGATCGGGTTATCGAAATACTCGCCCGTCCTGCCGTCTCTCAGCCAGAGCTTTCCGCTCCTGTCATAGCCGCATTCCTCGAGCATATCCTGTATGTCGCTTTCAACGGCGCCGTCAAATACAGGCGTCGCGATATACCAGCCCTTCGTCTTCGCGGCAAGGCCGAGGTGCACTTCGAGTACCTGCCCGATATTCATTCTCGATGGAACGCCGAGCGGGTTCAGCATGACCTGCAGAGGCGTGCCGTCTTCGAGGAACGGCATATCTTCTTCCGGAAGTATCCTGGAGATAACGCCCTTGTTCCCGTGACGTCCCGACATCTTGTCGCCGACGCTTATCTTGCGCTTCGTGAGAACGTAGACTCTTACGACCTGGTTCACGCCCGGCGAAAGGTCGGCCGCTCCTTCCTCTCTCGAGAATATCTTGACGTCCACGACAATGCCCGCCTCTCCGTGCGGCATTCTCAGCGACGTGTCTCTTACATCCTTCGCCTTCGCGCGGAAAATAGCGCGCAGCAGGTTGTCTTCAGGCGTGACTTCCGTCTCGCCCTTCGGCGTGAGCTTTCCGACAAGGATATCCGTCGAAGATACTTCGGCGCCTATCCTGATGATCCCGTCTTCCGCGAGATCCTTTCTCGCTTCCTCGCTCACGTTCGGGATATCGCTCGTGATCTCTTCCGGTCCGAGCTTCGTCTCTCTCGCCTCGCATTCATACTCATTTATATGACGCGACGTGAGCACATCGTCCATCACGAGTCTCTCGTTCAGCACGATGGCGTCCTCGTAGTTATATCCTTCCCACGTCATGTAACCGATGAGAAGGTTCTTCCCGAGCGCCACCTCGCCGTTGTCCGTCGACGGGCCGTCCGCTATGGACTCATCCTTCTCAACATGCTCGCCGTTATATACTATCGGCCTCTGGTTCAGGCATGTGCCCTGGTTCGAACGCCTGAACTTGAGCAGTCTGTACTCATCCGTTTCACCGTTATCGTCGCGCGTGATCTCTATTCTCTTCGCGTCGACATATGTTACAGTTCCGGCGTTTTTCGCGAGTATGACCGTCCTCGAGTCCCTCGCCGCTCTGTACTCTATGCCCGTGCCTACGATAGGAGCCTCCGTCATGAGGAGCGGCACAGCCTGACGCTGCATGTTCGATCCCATCAATGCGCGGTTCGCGTCGTCGTTCTCGAGGAACGGTATCATGGCCGTGGCCACCGAAACTACCTGCTTCGGCGATACGTCCATGTAATCTACTTTTTCCGCCTCAACGAGGTCTATGAGCCCGCCTTCTCTCCTGCAGCCGACTCTCTTGTTTACGAAACGGCCTTTGGAATCAAGAGGCTCATTCGCCTGGGCGATTATCATTCTCTCTTCTTCATCTGCCGCGAGATAATGCGTCTCGTCAGTCACGACTCCGTCCTTCACGACTCTGTACGGAGTTTCAATGAATCCGTACTGGTTTATCACGCCGTATGTCGTGAGCGAACCTATAAGTCCGATATTCGGTCCTTCAGGCGTCTCGACCGGGCAGATCCTGCCGTAGTGCGAATGGTGGACGTCTCTGACTTCGAATCCCGCTCTTTCCCTGGAAAG
>JAZAUJ010000146.1:0-3561 GCA_036342375.1 Anaerovoracaceae bacterium
CCGTCCTTTCCGTAACGAACCTCTCCAGAATATCGTCCGGCCGTTCTATCATAAGATGTACATCGAATGCAAGATCTGTATTGTCTTTCAAAGCGTCGAGAACTACGGGACCGTACGAGATGTTCGGCACGAAATGGCCGTCCATGACGTCAAAATGTATCATCCGGGCCCCGCCGCGTACCGCCGCGGCGACATCTTCCCCGAGCCGGGAAAAGTCCGCCGACAGTATTGATGGCGCTAATTCTTTCATAAAATGTACTCCTTAATATTTCCTGCTCTCAAGTATGTCATTATACTGCGATACGTATGAGCCGTACCGCTCGCGGCTCACGCGCCCGTCTTCCACCGCTTCCGTGACAGCGCAGCCGGGCTCTTTCAGATGCATGCAGTTATCGTATCTGCACCGGCCCGCGAGATTCCTTATCTCAGGGAAGCAGTACTGCAGATCCTCCGGCCCCATGGCCGCCGTATCGAACGATGTGAATCCCGGCGTATCGAATATCATCGCGCCGGAATCCGTTTCGAATATTTCCACGTGTCTCGTCGTGTGACGTCCGCGGCTCGTTTTCCCGCTGACAGCGGCGGTCTCCGCGCGGGCTTCCGGACAGAGCTGATTCAGAAGTGTGGACTTCCCTACTCCGGAAGGGCCGGCGAACGCTGCCCGCTTTCCCTTTATTATCTCCTCAAGTCTGTCAATGCCTTCTCCTGTCACGGCGCACATCGGAACGAATCTGTATATGCGCCCGTAGATATCCGTCATGCGCTTTATCACTTCGGGGCTGCCGATATCCGTCTTGTTGAGACATACTGCTATTTCGACTCCGGCATATTCCGACGCGGCAAGGAATCTGTCTATGACCACTGTGTTCGGCTTCGGAGACGCCGCGGCGAACACCGTTATCATCATGTCTATATTCGCCACCGGCGGCCTGTCGAAACAGTTCGATCTTTCCAGTATCTCGTCTATGACAGCATCGCCGTCAGGCTGGACCTCTATCATGACGTCATCGCCTACCATTGGCTTTATGCCGCGGGCGCGGAATATACCGCGCGGGCGGCATTGATATATACCGCCCTCAGTTTTTACGTAATAAAATCCGCCTATTCCCTTTGTGATCAGACCTTTCATCATTCCAGAGTACCTGTATCGAAGTTGACAGTATACCGGTACACTGTCTTGGTGTCGAATATTACCTTAATGGTACCCTTTCCTGTCCCGGTTATCCGCAGCGTTTCACTGCCGTCGCTCTTATTTCTGATTTCATGGTCCACTACGTTCCTGGTCCCATTATCATCTGAAACAGTAACTGTCATACGGAATGTACTGTTCTTAGCCTCGTCGTATGAAATATCGAGATTGATCTCGCCTTCGCTCCCGGTACTCACTGTTATATCTATCGTCGATTTTTCCTCGAGCTTCGTGCCGGCCTTGAACTGCTGGGCCATCACTGTGCCGTCGCTGTATGTGCTGCTCGGCGCATATGATACGGTGCCGACCACGAATCCGGCGTCAGTGATCTTCTGTTTCGCCGCCGGGAGACTCAGGCCGACAACGTCAGGGACTTCCAACTTCTTCTTGCCCTTGCCGTCTGAGATCGTGTAGTTTATTTCAGATCCCGGTTTCGTCTGCTCGCCGGCGCCCGGATCCTGTTTTATAACAGTTCCTTTCGGTTCGCCGCTCGTTTCGACAGTTTTCGTGCCGACCTTGAATCCGTATTTCTTTATCAGTTTTTTCGCCTCGTCTTCGTCCATGCCGACTATGTTGGGAACGGTGCCTTCTTCTCCCTTGCTGACCGTCACCTCTATGGATCTGCCTTCGCGCACTCTCGACCCGGCTGTCGGATCCTGCCTGCATATCTCGTCCGCGTTGTATGACGCGTTATACTCATAATCGACGACCTTTACTTCAATATTATATTCATCGCATACCTTCTGGGCCTCTTCAACAGTCTTCCCGGTGATATCGGGAGCCGCGATTATTTTTCCGCCTATTATTCCGGTGAAATAAAGTCCGGCGAGGACGGCGAGCACAGCCGCTATCGCTATTATCAACGCAGTTTTCTTCCTGCTGCCCTGTTTTCTTTTTACAGGAGGCTCCTCTTCCTCTTCTTCGGAAGCCGCGTAAGCGGCGCCGGATCCCACGAACCTCGTTACGAATTCTATATCGTTCAGCGCGTCTATCATCTCGTCGGCAGATCCGAATCTTTCGGCCGGGTCTTTCCGCGTCGCCTTGAGAACGATCCTCTCGAGCGACGGCGGTATGCCGTCGACGAGTTCCGACGGCGGAGTGATCTCATTATTTATCTGCATGAGGGCTACAGAGACGGGGTTGTCCGCGTCGAACGGGACTTCTCCCGTCAGCATCTCATACATCACGATGCCGAGCGAGTAAATGTCGGACCTGTAATCCGCCGCCGCGCCCTTCGCCTGCTCAGGCGAAAAATAATGCACGGAACCCATCACCTGACTGCCGGTGCCGTCGATGATCGTCGTCGTGCTGACAGCCTTTGCGATGCCGAAATCAGCTATTTTCGCTATGCCGTCTTCGCCGATAAGGATATTATGCGGCTTGACATCCCTGTGGATGATACCGTGGTTGTGCGCGGCCGAAAGCCCCGCGGCGACCTGTTTCGATATCTCGATCACGCGCCTGTAATCCATCGGCGCTTCTTCTTCTATTATCTGACTGAGCGGTCTTCCGTCGACCAGCTCCATCACGATATAATTTATGTTCCCTTCTCTGCCTACGTCGTATATGTTAACGATATTAGGGTGTGAAAGACTGGCGGCCGCGTGTGATTCCTTCCTGAAATTCTCAATGAATTTCGCATCTCCGGAATACTCGGGCTTCAGTATCTTCACCGCCACATATCTGTTGAGTAATCTGTCTCTGGATTCATATACGACAGCCATGCCGCCGTCGCCGATCTTCTGCAGAATTTCGTATCTCCCCGCTATGACTTTACTGCTCATGCGGTCCTCCTTCATACTTAATGCAAATAACTGTAATATTGTCGCTCCCGCCGGAAAGATTCGCTTCGTCCACCATTCTTTCCGCAAGATCCTGCATCCCGGCCGCTGTATGTATCATCTGATTTATTCTCTCTTCACTCACTTCATTATACAGTCCGTCCGTACACAGGATGATGACATCGCCCTCCTCGAGTTCGGTCTGGTAATAATCCGCTTCTACATTTTCTTCCGCTCCCATAGCCCTGGTTATATAGTGCCCCTTCGTGTGGACCTTCGCCTCGTCTCTCGTTATCACGCCGAGCCTGACGAGCGACTGCACATATGTATGGTCCTCCGTCAGCTGATAGAGCTGGCCGCCGCGTTTAAGGTACGCCCTGCTGTCGCCCACATTTACCGTGTATGCTTTCGTTCCCCTGACATGACAAATCACAAGTGTCGTAGCCATACCATTGCGCTCGGCACTTGCGACTGATTTGTCAAAAACATCATTATTTATGGAATCAATGCACTTTTTCATATAGTCTCCGAGCCGGTCGTCCGTATATCCCGTGATCGGATCGGATTCGAGCATTGCTTCAAGATCGGACA
>JAZAUJ010000147.1:0-3544 GCA_036342375.1 Anaerovoracaceae bacterium
CTTTTCCGCTTTCGCGGTCTCTTCAGCCTTCGCCGCTTCCTCGGCCTCAGCCGCTTTCGCGGCCTCGAGCTCCTCTTTTTCCTTTTCGGCTCTTGTGACCCGTTTCGCGACCGCTTTTCCGATAGGCGGCCTGTGCGCGGCCGATTCCGATTTCGCCATCGGCCGCCCGATAGGCGGTTTCTTCGCGGCCGGCTTCGCGCCGTCCTCTTTTTTAGCGGCGCCCGCGGCCGGAGCCTTTTTCGGCTTCCTCTCCGCGACCTTCGCCGCTTTCACGGTCACCTTTTTCGTTCCGTCTTCCTTTTTCACTATTTTGCTCTCGGCGTACTTCGCCCGGCCCGCAAGAATATTATTCTTCAGAGTCCTGCTGTCCTCATCCGACATGGAACTGCTTACGGTCTTCACATCTATTCCGATCGCCTTCGCCTTTTCGACGAGCACACCCGCCTCTACATTCAGTTCCTCAGCCAGATCTTTTATCTTGACCGTCATCAGAACACCTCCTTTTCTTCGTTCGCTTTTCCCTCTCCGCGGTCGATTTCCCTTATTATCGACCCGGCAAACTGTCTGTCTGTTATACCGAACACACACCGGCCGGGCGCCCCGGCCGCCTTCGAGAGCGTATCGCTGCTCCCGTATATCCTGCATGGCACGCCCGCCGCGTCAGCCATGCGTTTCATCTTCTCTCTGCTGCCTTCCGCAGCGTCCTCCGTTATTATCAGCAATGCGAGTTTTCCTCGTTTCATATTGCTTTCGCATGTGCCTGCGCCCGCTACCAGGTTCCGCGACCTGGCGGCGAAGCCCATCAGTGTCTCAGTCCCCGCCATCTCCGGTCACCTCCCCTATTATCCTGTCTATGTCTTCATCAGAGATCCCGGCGCCGAATGAGCGCTGGAGCGCTTTCCTCTTTTTCGCCTTCGCGCAGCACTCCGGGTCCGGACACAGATATACGCCGCGCCCCGGGGCCTTTCCGCCGCGGTCGACGATAATACGCCCGCCGTCATTCGCGAGACGGACGAGTTCTTTCTGCGGGCGCGATCTTCCGCAGCCCACGCATTTTCTCATCGGGATCTTCTTCTGCTTCACTATTCCTCTGTTTCCTCTGCTTTCTCCTCTGCCTCTTCTTCAGGAGCGTCTTCCGCTTCCAGTTCTTCCGCATCTTCCGCTGCGGCTTCAGGTTCCTCAGGTTCTTCAGTGTCCTCCGCTGCGGCTTCAGCTTCCTCAGTTACCTCCGCTTCTTCAGCGGCCGCGCCGGATGATGCCTCAGCCGCATCATCTTCAGGCATTGATTCTTCTGCAGCTTCCACGGCCCCGTCTTCTTCGATAACAGTGCCTTCTGCCTCCATCTCCTCCATCTGAGTGTGGCTCTTGATATCTATCTTCCAGCCGGATATTTTCGCGGCGAGGCGGACATTCTGGCCGGCTTTTCCTATCGCGAGCGACAGCTGATAGTCCGGGACAACTACTGTTGCGATGTTTTCATCTTCCGTTTCCTCAAGCGCCACGCTTTCGACCTTGGCCGGCGAGAGGACATTCGCGATGAGTTCGAACGGATCGTCGCTCCAGTTTATGATATCTATTTTCTCGTTCCCGAGCTCGTCCACGACAGCCTGGACCCTGTTCCCGCGCGAGCCTACGCACGCGCCTACAGGATCGACATCCTCGTCATTGCTCCATACTGTCATTTTTGTCCTGGATCCCGCCTCGCGGGCTATGCCCTTTATCTCTACGATGCCGTCTTCTATTTCGGGCACTTCCTGCTCGAACAGCTTTTCGACGAATTCGGGACACGCGCGCGACAGCACGATCTCCGGTCCTCTGTTCGAAGACCTGACTTCCTTCACATATACTTTGATCCTGTCCTGCGGACGGAACCGTTCTCCCTTTATCTGTTCTCTGAGGGCGAGCTTGCCTTCGGCGCGTCCGAGGCTCACGAAAATATTCTGGCCGATGATGCGGCTCACTTTGCCCGTGACTATCTCGCCGATCTTGTCCTTGAAGTCTTCGACGATAATGCCCCGTTCGGCCTCGCGGATCCTCTGCACGATGACCTGCTTCGCCGTCTGCGCGGCTATCCTGCTGAAGTCGTCCGGCTTGACCTGATATTCAACGACATCGCCTATCTCGTACGCCGGATCTATTTCCTGCGCTTCGGCGAGCGAGATCTCTGTGTTCACATCTTCTACCTCGTCAACGACATCCATCCTCATGTAGACATTTATGTCCCCTTCCTGAGGATCTATCTCGACATCGACATTGCTGTCTTTGCCGTAATTCTTTTTGTACGCCGAAAGCAGCGCCTGCTCTATCGCGTCGAACAGCACTTCGCGGGGGATGCCCTTCTCCTGTTCGACCTGCTCTATGGCCTCGATAAATTGTTCGTTCATCTTTTCCTCCTGCTGCGGCTCAGAATATGACCGCAAGTTTCGTTTTCGCTATGTTTTCCTTCGGCAGAGCTATGCTCCCGCCGTCCTCACCTTTTATGACAATACCGTCTCCGTTTATCTCCTCAAGGACTCCCGTCAGGCTCTTCGTCCCGTTAACGGGCCGGTAAAGGCTGACATCGACAGTGCGCCCCACATACCGCCTGTAATGCTCTTCTGTCACGAGCTCGCGGTCCATGCCGGGCGAACTGACGATCAGATAATATTTCTGCGATATTATTCCCGCTTCATCGAGACGGTCGCTCAGATATCTGCTGACGCGCTCGCAGTCGTCGGTGCCGACGTACTGTTCTTCCTCTCCGGGCGTCTGCGCCTTGTCGATATACACGCGGAGAAACATGTCCTTTCCTTCCTTCACGTATTCGACGTTGTACAGCTCGAGTCCTTCGCCCTCAAGGTATCCGGCCAGCATATCCGCGACTCTGTCCCGGATCTTCTTCTTTGCCATATGCCGCTCCATAAAATACGGAGTGCCTTTCGAGCACTCCGGTCATACAGTACTAGTAAAATTACATTGATATAATAACACGCCCGCGGGGATATTGCAATTACGAGTTCCCGGGCATTGATAAAATGTTGATTAGACCGTGCTATTCGGGTAAAATATTATTGACTTTGAGCGGCGGCAGTGCGCTGCCGCCTGTTTTGCGATTTTCGGAGGAAAGTATGTTAGAAGGTAAATGTGTAGTTATCGGCGTGACCGGAAGTATCGCGGCGTATAAGTCCGCGGATCTCGCGAGCCGTCTTAAGAAACTCGGCGCCGATGTCCATGTGATAATGACGGAGAACGCCGCGAAATTCGTTCAGCCGCTCACGTTCGAAACGCTCACCGGGAACAAATGTCTCGTAGATACATTTGACCGTGATTTCAGATTCGACGTCACGCATATAGAAATAGCGAAGGCCGCGGACCTGATGGTGATTGCGCCCGCGAGCGCGAATTATATCGCGAAGGCTGCGGCGGGCATCGCAGACGACATGCTGACGACTGTGACGCTGGCCGCGACGTGCGGGAAGCTCGTATTCCCGGCGATGAACACGCGCATGTACGAAAACCCTGTGACGCAGCGCAATATCGGTACGCTGCGCGGCCTGGGATTCAC
>JAZAUJ010000148.1:0-3529 GCA_036342375.1 Anaerovoracaceae bacterium
GCATTGATAATTGACAGTAATGAATTCTCATTGTTATATTATATAAAAGATAAGGAGGAATGTAACAATGAAACTCAAACAGTATGTAGTAGACGCCTTCACTGATGAAGTATTCCACGGGAACCCCGCTGCCGTATGCGTGCTCGAAGATGATTTTCTGCCGGATGATCTGATGATGAAGATAACGGTCGAGAACAATCTTTCGGAAACAGCATTCACAGTCAGGACCGGCGAAGGAAAATATAAACTGCGCTGGTTCACGCCAGGCGGCGAGATCGATCTCTGCGGACACGCGACGCTCGGAACATCCTATGTGCTGATGAACTATTTCGAGCCTGACATGAAACGCGTTTCGTTCGACACGATGAGCGGCGAGCTGGTCGTTGACCGCAAGGGAGACCTGTATGAGATGGATTTCCCGGCGTACGATCTCAAGGAGGTCCCGGTAACGGACGCCATGGAAGAGGCCTGCGGCGCGAGGCCGGTAAAAGCGTATCTGGCCCGCGACCTTCTCTGCGTCCTCGACGACGAAGATCTCGTAAGGAATTTCGAGCCTGACTTGGCCAAGATCGAGGCTCTCGACGGGCTGCTGCTACATATCACGGCAAAAGGTTCCGGGGAATTCGACTGCGTATCGCGTTCGTTCGCTCCGAAACTGAATGTGGCCGAGGACCCTGTCTGCGGTTCGGGGCACTGCCACGTCATCCCTTACTGGGTAAAGGAATCCGGCAGGGACGACCTCGTAGCGTACCAGGCCAGCCCGCGCGGAGGCACGCTGTACTGCAGGCAGATCGGAGACCGCATAAAGATGAGCGGAAAAGCCGTAACATTCTCTGAGGCGACTATCAATTTCTAGACCTGCATGGATTATCCCCGCGCGAGCGGGGATAATTTTTGTTTATCATTCCGCCCAAATATGTTATCATGTTTATTGCGGCGGGGTGTGGCGCAGATGGTAGCGCGCTGTGTCGGGGACGCAGAGGCCCGGAGTTCAAGTCTCCGCACTCCGACCAATAAAGAAGAACTGCTTAAGGACCGGATTATCCGGAAAGCAGTTCTTTTTCGTTATCTGATTTTTTCAAGCAGCGCGTTCATATCATCGGGAAGAGGCGCCGAAAGGTTGAGCCGTTTCCCGGTGACAGGATGGTCGAAAACAAGCTGCGATGCGTGGAGAGCCTGCCGGTCTATGAGCCATGGGGCGTCTCCTCCATACAGAAAATCTCCGACGACCGGATGGCCGATATATGACATATGGACCCTGATCTGGTGCGTCCGCCCTGTCTCGAGCCGCAGGCTGACAAGCGAATAGCCGCGGAGCCGTTCCAATACTTTATAATGCGTCACGCTTTCTCTGCCGCCCTCTATCACGGCGCGGCAGACCTCGCCGTCAGCCGGCTTTCCGATCGGCGCGTCCACAGTGCCTTCATCCTCTTCTATTATCCCTTTTACAACTGCCGTATATATCTTTCTTACACGCCCTTCATGCACCTGCTCTATGAATTTGTCCTGGACATACGCGTTCTTGCCGAGCAGCAGTATCCCCGTCGTATCCATATCGAGGCGGTTCACGAATCTTATCCTGAAACTCTGCCCCGTTTCCTCCATATATTTCATCACGCCGTTCGCAATAGTGTGCGAGGCGTGGCCCTTTGTCGGATGGACTGTATATCCGGCCGGTTTGTTCAGCACAAGCAGGTCATCATCCTCATACACCGGGATGACAGGGATGTCCTCAGGCGGATAATGGCTCGGTTCTTCCGGCGGCAGAGCTACGGTTATAATACCGCCCTCTTTCGGGATCCAGTACGGCTTCATCGGCATCCCGTTCAGTCTCACAGTATCGGCTTTTTTAATTTTTGTCCTGAGTCTGGATGAGAACGAAAAACCGCGCCGGAGAATATCCTTCACCTGGCGCTGTTTTTCAAAATCTTCTTTTGTGACTATATACTTGAACTCAGCCATATTACAGAAACTTTGTCTTCACCTTATTCCAGAAGTCGTAATCCTCGAGCCTCAGCAGACTGATCTCCTTATCCGATATCTCTATCGTAATGTGAGACGGACCCTCGAACTTGTGCTCGAATCCGTCGTTCATGACATAGAGCACCCTGTCATGCTTATATTCCGGATCTATATTCAGCTGCATATCCGGAGGAAGTATCACGCTTGACATGAACGACCTGTACGCCGTCGTGTTCATAGGCGCGATAGGCGTCACCTGGAGCACATTTATGCGCGGGTCTACGATCGCGCCTCCGACAGAATAATTGTATGCCGTCGACCCCGCTGACGAAGCCACGAGAATGCCGTCGCCGCTGAATTTTTCTATGAAGCTGTCGCCGATATAAATATCGAGATGCGTAGAATACGACTGAGGTCCGCGGATCACGATCTCGTTCATGCCGTCCACGGTCTCGCATCCGGCGTCCGTATAGATCTTCGCGCGGATGGCGTGCGATCTCTGTATGCTGAATTTCCCCTGCCTGTACCGCTCAAGCAGAAGTTCGACGTCCTCAGGCGCCAGCTCCTGGAAAAACCCGAGGTGGCCTGTGTTTATTCCGATGACCGGCACGGACGGGAAATCATATTCGTGTATGGCGGACAGCATGGATCCGTCGCCGCCTATCACAACGAGGAGGTCCGTATCATCCGTGATATTTCCGCCCGCGTCAATGCCGGCCTCCGCGAATTTATTTCGCAGTATCGACTCCGCGTTTCTTGACGCCTCCGTGTTATTCGAATATATGCAGACATTCGCAAGATCACCGCTGATATGCATTGGTGCTTCTCCCTTTATTTCATATTCTTAAGGAACGACACATAGCCCCTGAGCGCTTCGTAAATATCAGCCTTGCTGATGATCTCGTTCGGAGCGTGCATGTTTAGGACAGCGACGCCGCTGTCTATAACATCCATGCCGTAATTCGCGAGGATATACGCTATCGTGCCGCCGCCTCCGATATCGACCTTGCCGAGCTCGCCTGTCTGATACGAGACGTTGTCGGCGTTGAATATCGCCCTCAGTTTCGCGATGTATTCGGCATTAGCGTCGTTCGAGCCGGATTTTCCGCGCGCTCCCGTGTACTTGCAGAACACAGGGCCTTTGCCAAGATATGCGCAGTTGTTCTTTTCCATGACGGACGGATAGTTCGGATCGAACGCGGCGCTGACATCGGACGACAGCATTTTTGAGTTCCTGAACGCTCTCCTGAGTCCGAGTTCGGAATAGTCTCCGCAGAGATTCATGACTTCCGCAGTCATTGTTTCGAAGAATTTCGAATGCATGCCCGTCGCGCCGACGCTGCCTATTTCTTCCTTATCGACAAGGAGGCAGACGCATGTGCGGTCCGGCGTGCCTTCAATCTCAAGCATTGCTTTATACGAAGGATACGCGCAGACGCGGTCGTCATGCCCGTAGCTCATTATCATGCTCCTGTCGAGACCGTAGTCCCGCGCGGGTCCGGCCGGCACGATCTCGAGCTCGGCCGACTCGAAATCAGCGTCGTCTACGCCGTACTTGTCCTTCAGA
>JAZAUJ010000149.1:0-3440 GCA_036342375.1 Anaerovoracaceae bacterium
CCATCTCTTTTCCGATCTTCCTGTGGTCGCGTTTTTTCGCTTCTTCGATCATTTCGAGATATTCATCGAGCATTTCCTGCGTCGGGAAACTCGTGCCGTATATCCTCTGGAGCATTTTGTTGTCCGAGTCGCCGCGCCAGTACGCTCCGGCGACGCTTGTGAGCTTGACGGCGCCTATTACTCCCGTGCTCTCGACGTGAGGCCCGGCGCAGAGATCGACATAATCTCCCTGACGATAGAACGAGAGTTCCTTCTCGTCGGGAAGATCTTCTATGAGCTCTACCTTATAGTCCTCGTTTCTGTCTTTCCAGAACTTCAGGGCTTCGTCGCGCGGCATTGTGTAATGCTCGAGCGGAAGATCCTCTTTGATGATGTTTCTCATCTCTTCCTCGATCTTCGCGAAATCGTCTTCCGTGAATTTATGATCGAGATCGAAGTCGTAGTAAAATCCGTTCTCTATAGCCGGCCCGATAGCCAGCTTTGCCTCAGGCCAGAATTTCTTCACCGCCTGAGCAAGTATATGGGACGACGTATGTCTGAACGCGTCTCTGTATGCCTCATCTTCCCATTTGATATCTGCCATTTAATCTTCCTCCATTGCAAATTCGATCAGTTTATCTATTAGCTCCGTATACGGTATGCCGGAGCTCTCCCACAGTTTAGGATACAGACTGATATTTGTGAATCCCGGCAGTGTGTTTATTTCGGTAAAGCTTATATCCCCGTTTTCCTTAAGGAAGAAGTCCACTCTCGACAGACCTCTGCACCCGAGGGCTTTATATATCGCCACCGCCATGTCCTGTATCTCTTTTATTTTTTCTTCAGGGACGTCTGTTACGATCTCCGTCTTCGTATCGGGATTTGTATATTTCGCCTCATAATCGTAAAATTCGTTAGCCGAAAGGATCTCACCGGGAACTGTCGCGCGCGGCTCAAGGTTCCCGAGCACGGCTATTTCCATCTCGCGGCCGACAACGCATTCTTCGACGAGTATCTTGAAATCTTCTGACGCGGCGAGCTTGAGAGCTTCAAACAGCTCTATCTGGTCGTTTACCTTTGAGACTCCCACGGATGACCCGTCGCATGCCGGTTTTACGAACAGCGGATACTGTCCGCCGAAAAATTTCTCGATATTCGCGATCTCCGCTTCCGGAGCGTGCGAGAATGTATATCTGTCGGTGCAGTAATGCCTGGCCATTTTGACTCCCGGCACCTTCTGCTTTACGATCAGTTTCGTGAATTCCTTGTCCATGCCGACAGCCGACGCGCGCGTCCCCGGTCCGACATATTTCAGGCCCGCTATGTCGAGCAGCCCCTGCATCGTGCCGTCTTCGCCGTTCTGGCCGTGGATGATATTGAACACGAGATCCACGTAGATATCTCTGTCTTTTGTCCTTATCCCGTGTACGGTCCTGTCCGGACAGATCGATGCTTCCTTGTTGTCCGCGCGCATTTCCCAGCTCGTATCAGCTATTTCGTCGGGAGTCGCGTGAGTAAGCATCCATCTGCCCTGTCTGGTTATTCCCAATACATACAGTTCATATTTCGAGTAATCGATGTTGCGGAGTATCGACGCGGCGGAATTGCACGAAACTTCATATTCCGGCGACACGCCTCCGAACAGCACTGCAAGTTTTAACTTTGTGTTCTGCATATGATCACTTCACTTTCTAATATATTTCCCGCAGCGCGCCTTGTTTGGCTTCGCTGCATTGATGGCATTCTCACTGATTACCGGTCCCGTTCGGTGAGTTCCCGTCAGTAGTTCCGTTATCCCCGGAACCGCTGCCGCCGGTTTCTCCCGTTCCGCTTCCCTGATCGGTCGTTCCGCCGGAATTATCAGTGCCTCCCTGGTCCCACTGGTTATCATTTGTTTCGCCGGGGTTATACTGATAGTTATTTCCGCCGTTGTTCTGCGTTCCGTTATTGTCACTCCCGCCGGAGCTGTTGTCCACCGGGCTTTCTTTTATCAGATCGCTGATTTTCTTTACTGTATCGGAACATTCATAATCCTTCTGCCCGAACATTATTTCATGGAGTTTTGATACATTCGATTCCAGGCTGTCCGGCACAGTGTATGAAACGCCGTTTATCATATTTCCGTTATATTCATACGGCCACTTGCTCTCGTTCTTAAATTTATAACTGTTGATGTTCAGCAGCATGCTCATGATGGTCGCAGATGACAGGCTCGTCTTTATTTCGGGCATTGCCGTATTTGCCGTCTTGTTCAGTTCCGAAAGGCTCATTTTCGTCGCCTTCTTCTGCGCGGCTTCTATTGTAGCCGCCACACGCTCGGATCTCGCATCATCGCCGTCGACCTTTCTGATCCTGCAGTATGCCACTGTCTGTATCCCGTCCAACGTCTGCCTTCCGGCATGCGTGATCAGATGTTTCTTACCTTTGATATGGCGATTCGTATCTACAATGCATTTGTTCATCTCATCGATATTCTTCTCATCGACATTCAGCACGAGTCCGCCCATGGCATCCACTGTATCGGCGACAGTCTTCCAGTCTACCCTGACATAATTAGTGATGTTGAGGTCGAGGTTCCTGTTCAGCGCCCTGACCAGGCCGACGGGGCCCTCGTACGCGTGGGCGTGCGTCACCTTATCCAGTTTCAGATCGTTGTCTTCATCGAGCTGGAGATATGAGTCCCGCATGACCGTGAACATCTTCACTTTTTTTGTCTTATTATTTATGCTTATTACCGCTATGGCGTCGGACCGGCTTTTTTCTATCTCTTCTTCATCCCGATTATCCACTCCGAATACTGCGACATTAGTATAGTCTTTCAGATCCTTTGCCACCTGATCATCAATGCAGAGATCCGCCGCGTCAAGTGTCGAATCGTGATCCAGCGAATCGAATTTGTTCATGACAATGCCGTAACCGAGCCCTGCGA
Organism: Anaerovoracaceae bacterium; assembly: GCA_036342375.1. GTDB lineage: Bacteria > Bacillota > Clostridia > Peptostreptococcales > Anaerovoracaceae > JALCRY01. The sequence goes on from JAZAUJ010000149.1 coordinate 2,909, forward strand.
CAGACGCCGCTATCACCGCGAGGCATACCACAACAATAAGCACAGTCCTCGCCCTGCTGTGTTTCCTGCCTGATACGGCTCCGTTCATCCTGCCGCTCCTGCCGCGGCCCGCCGAACGGTTCCTGCGCCTGCGGCTGCGCGTTTTTTCATACGCCGCGCCCGCGTCAGTCCCTTCCTTAGCAGCACCGTCCCCGGCCGTACCGCCGGCTCCCAGTTCTTTCTTTATATCAGATTCTGTGTAATATGTTTTATCTGTCCGCATACCTTACCGGCCCTCCGCGGCGGCTGTCAGCCGCATAACCGCTTTCTCAATATCCCCCGCTCTGAACACGGAACTTCCGGCGACCGCTATATCGGTGCCCGCGTCCATCACGTCCTTTATATTTTCAGGTCCTATCCCGCCGTCCATTTCTATCCGGAACCTGTATCCGTTTTCCCTGCGGATCCTGTCCAGCGTTCCTGTTTTCTCAAGAGTATATTCTATGAAACTCTGCCCTCCGAATCCCGGATTCACCGACATCACCAGTATAAG
>JAZAUJ010000150.1:0-3427 GCA_036342375.1 Anaerovoracaceae bacterium
AAATAAGAGGGCAGCAATGCGCTCTCCTCTTTTTTTTTGCGCCCGCCGAGGCGCGGATAAATGAGCGTGTCTATCGCTGTGTCAGGTATTCTTCAAGCGTGTATGTTTTGCTGTCCTCTTCGTTGTAGGAATTCTCGACAACGGTGACATCGGTCGATTTCGAGATCGTCCACAGCTCCGATTCCGACAGTCCCCGTCCGCGCAGCTGGTATATATATTCATATACAGGTCCGTAATCGACATATGAAGTGCGGCCGAGCTTCGAATCTCCCTTCGACATGTACAGCAGAGCGTTTTCGGGCATTTCATCGCTGCCGATGAAGAAAGAATCATAGAAATTCCCCGCCTGCTCCATGCGGAAATTATCGACGATCCGGGCGGCCTTTCCGTCGTGCCCGTCTGCCGGCACTTTGATCTCGAATGTGACAAAAACGGCGTTTCCGGCATCGTCCTCGAGCGCAAGCTCGCCCAGGTCTGATCTGTTACAGGAGACGCTGTATTGGTATGTGACGGTCCCTGTCACAGGTTTTTGCTCTTTCGTGCCTGTCCCGAATCCATGCGTCTGCCAGGCCGCGAACGTGAATCCGGCCGCGACCGCGATGCAGATCGCGAAACCTGCAACAAGCGCTCTGTTCGGACGCACGGTCCGTCTGTAGATGAACTGGCCTATGCAGTAAGCGACAAAGACTATGAATATCTCCATCAGTATTGCACTGATCTCCGCTCCACCCGAAGCCATCAGGATCGCCGCGAGTATTATCAGCGCGTACGCATTGATAAGAAGCGGATATGCCGCCTTCCCGCCGGAAAGCTGCTCGGCGCGCTCCAGGTCGCGCCTCAGGAACTGGGAACGCAGGAGAAGTATCGAGACGACGCAGAAGCACAGGAGCGCCGCTATTCTCCGGGTATCGATGACAGACGCGCCGCCGGGCGAAAAATCCATCATTGTTTTCACAGCCATGCCGACAGGCGACAGCAGCGTGATGAAACCTGTATCGCTGTTTCCCCCCGGGACCATGTATTCGAAGAATGCGTTTTTCGTCAGATTGAGAGCAGCCGGCATTAACGAATATCCCGCAAGGATAATTATCCCGTCAAGCATGTTGTTCCCAATAAGGAACAGCGCGCTGTTGAAGAGGACCAGCGTGAGACATATCAGCATGACCATGACGAGAAGGCTGACCATGGACGCCGCGCTCACTTCGCCGCTTTCCGCCGGGACGAACAGCGCGAGCCATGTCACCAGGAAGGCCCCGAAGGAAAGCCCGAATCCGTATATCAGGTTCGACATGAGCTGCGTCATCCGCGTGAACGGGACGGCTCCGTACATGTCGACGCTTCTCCTGCGGTGCACGAACGCGAAGAGCCCGAGAGGGATCGCGAACGCCGCCGCGACGCTGATGCCCGCCGCCAGCAGGAGCGTGCCTTTTGCGCCGGTCCAGTCATCTCCCAGCGTAAGGCTGATGATCACAGCGCCCGCGTAAAGCGCCAGGAAAAATAACGAAGGCACCTTGTACTGATCTATCAGAAAATGCATATATTTCCTATTCATCTTCTTCACCTCCCGACACTTCGTAGATGAACATCTCTTCGAAATCGACCGGCAGGACATCCACGAGAAGCGGCTGCAATGCCCTGATCCGCGACATCACTTCGTCCCGGTCACCTCTGATGACCAGCCTCGCCACGCGCCCTTCCGCCATGAAGCACAGCAGGTCGAGCCCCGCGAAATCCCCGCGCACGGGCTCCCTGTCGAACACGACCTGATATTTGTTGACGTCGTCGCGCGCCGCGAGCAGGTCGCCGTAAGACTGCATCTTTCCTCCGTCGAGTATCCCGTAGCTGTCGCAGATATCCTCCAGTTCCTTGAGACTGTGCGACGAGATGATCACCGTGAGGCCCTCGTCCTCCACGAGATCCACGAGTATCCGCTTAAGGCGCAGCCGCGCCACAGGCTCGAGTCCGTCGTAGGCTTCGTCGAGAAGAAGCAGGCGCGGGTGGGTCGAGAGGGCGAACAGCAATGCCGTGCGCCGTTTCATTCCCTTTGAGAGCGTGCTGATCCTCATGTCCGGGCGCAGCTCGAACGCCTCCAGGTAATTCCTGTATGCATCTTCGTCGAACGGATAAAGATCCTTATAGAACGTTTTCATTGATTTTATCGTGCTGCCGAGCGGGAAGTACATCTCGTCGCTGACGAAAGAGATCCGTTCGCGCGCTTCATTGTCGCGGAACGTGTCGCGCCCGCACAGGGTAATGCTTCCGCTGTCGCACCGGTACACGCCGGCCGCGAGCCGCAGCAATGTGCTTTTCCCCGCTCCGTTCACGCCGACGAGCCCGAAGATGGAACCCGTCCCGACTGTGAGGTCGAGCGAGCTTAGAACTTCATTGGGGCCGAAAGCCTTGCTGACATTGTTTGCTTTAAACATTTTTCTGGCCTCCTTCGTAGATTTCATCCAGACAGGTCTCGATCTCGCCGCGCGAGATGCCGCTGTCGCGCAATGATGTGAGCGCCTTCATTATCCTTTCCGTCCTGAGATCTTCGCCCTGCCGCTCGGCAACGTAATACCCCTTCTTCGGGACGCTGTAGACGTAGCCGCTCTGCTCGAGCTCCGCGAACGCCTTCGCGACAGTGTTCGGGTTTATCCCGTTCTCGTGCGCGAGGCTGCGGATCGACGGCAGTTTATCGCCGGGCGCGAGCGCGCCGACGTCTATGAAGCGAAGGATCTGCATCTGGATCTGTTCGAATATAGGCACTTTGCTCTGCAAATCCAATAAGAACATATTCAGTTCCTCCTCCGGGGCAGATGGGCGGGGCCTGCTATGCCGGCTCCGGCTCCAGGCTTCGGTCCCGGTCTCCGGGACCGGTGTCCGGCCGTTCCGGGCGGCCGCAGGCCGGCCGCCTGTATCATCTGCATTAACTGTATGTACTGTATTATCTGTACTAACTGTACTACACAATCAATACAGAGTCAAGAGTTTTTTCAAGTTCCTGCAGAGAGGGGCGATGAGCGGCCAGATCCGCGGCCGGATCAGGTTTCACTCGCGATCCGATGAGACCGGATCACTGGAACCCGCGGCCGGGAGCAGAATCGGCTATTTTGGTACAGCTCATGGTCCCGCAGGTTGTTTATCCCGGCAGAGGTGTGATAAAATATCCGTGTGCCGGAAAGGGCCCGATCGGATTCAGTGGCGGGTCCGGAGAAAATAAGGAGGACGGATCATGTTCAGAGAACTGCGCAGGAAAGAACGGGCGCTCAGCGCCGAAGAAGCTGAGAAGATATTGAAAGACTGTGTGTACGGGGTACTGTCCCTTCAGGGAGACGACGGATATCCGTACGGCGTGCCGATGAATTACGGCTACAGTCACGGGAAAATATATCTGCACGGCGTCGTGAACAAAGGGCACCGCATGGATTCGATAAGGCGG
>JAZAUJ010000151.1:0-3423 GCA_036342375.1 Anaerovoracaceae bacterium
ACGGATGACGCCATAAGGGAAATAGCTCACATGGCGTATCTTATGAATGAGCAGACTGAGAATATCGGCGCGAGGCGTCTGCACACGATCATTGAAAAACTGCTCGAGGATATATCGTATAATCTTCCGGATCCTGAGAAGGATCACATCACGATCGACAAGGACTATGTGGATGAGAAATTCAACGAGAAGATCCATCCTGTCGAACTTGAGAAATATATCATCTGATATACCGATGCATCGTTCAGAAGGCGGGCGCACGGCCGCGCCCGCTTTTTAGGTGCTCCGCGCATTGATGCGCAAGTTGTGCGGGAATCGAAAAATTTTTAGAAAAATCTAAATTATTTCGCCAACTCCGCGCATATTGTGATATAATGCGTTAGAACAATCGGGAAATGCCCGTATATGTTATTTGCAAAGGAGAAGTTGTTATGGAATCAGATATCTTGTCAAAAGTAAGGAAGATCAACTGGATACTGCAGGAAGCCCCGACAGGAGCGTTCTCGTTCAATGAGCTGTGCGAGATACTCAGCAAGCAGTCAGATTCTAATGTGTATATCGTGAATTCGAACGGGAAACTGCTCGGAGTCCATTACATGAGACTGCAGGACAAATCAGATCTCGAATTCGACGAGGCGTCGGGATCCGAGAGAGTGCCTCAGGAATATAACGAGAGACTGCTCAAGATCACGGAAACGATGGCGAACGTCCAGGACGAATCGCTGCTCGAGATATTCCCCGAGGATGAACTGACGAAGGAAAAATATCACACATTCATTCCGATACAGTGCGGCGGACACAGATGGGGCACGATGTTCCTTACGAGATATGAACCGGCTTACACTGATGAGGACCTCGCGCTCGCTGAGATCGGCGCTACGTCTGTAGCTCTTGAGATACAGAGACTCAAGAACATCGAAGCGGCTGAAGACAAGAGAGAGGAAGAAGTCGTGAAGATGGCGCTCAGGACGCTTTCATACAGCGAGAGCGAAGCTGCTATCAGGATATTCGAGGAGCTCGACGGAGACGAAGGGATCCTTGTCGCGAGCAGGGTGGCCGACCAGTCGAGGATCACGAGATCCGTTATCGTGAACGCCCTCAGAAAACTCGAATCGGCCGGAGTTATAGAATCGAAATCTCTCGGCATGAAGGGGACCCACATCAAAGTGCTGAACAGGAAATTCGATGAAGAGCTCGAGAAGATGAAAAATCAATAATGCTTAAGTTCAGCGAAAATAACGAAACTATAAGAACAGAACATGAACGCGTGATACTTGTCGGCGCGGAGCTCCCGGGGAAAGATATATCGTATTCGATGTCGGAACTTGCGGGGCTCGCGCGGGCGGCAGGTGCCGACGTGATAGGAGAAGCGGTGCAGAGTCTTGAAAAAGTGAACACCGCTACTTTTATCGGCCGCGGAAAAGTGGAGGAACTCGCGGCTTACTGCCGCGCGGAAGCGGCGGACGCCGTGATATTCAATGAAGAACTTTCCGGCATCCAGACGAGGAACCTCGAAAGGGAACTGAAAACACGTGTAATAGACAGGACAGTGCTGATACTCGATATTTTCGCGCTCCGGGCGAAAACGAAAGAAGGCATGCTGCAGGTCGAACTCGCGCAGCTCCAGTATCTCATGCCGAGGATAGCGGGATTCGACAAGTCGCTTTCCCGTCAGGCCGGCGGCATAGGAACGAGGGGGCCCGGGGAAACGCAGCTTGAAACAGACAGGCGCCATTACATACGCAGGATGGACAGCATCCGGTCTGAACTGCGGCGTATGAAAAAAACGAGGGCTGTGACGAGGAAGCGCCGCGAGAGGTCCGGGATACCGGTCGTTGCGCTCGTCGGCTACACGAACGCCGGAAAATCATCGCTCATGAACAGGATGCTGCTTGAAGCCGGACGGAGGGACAAGGACGTCTACGAAGAAGACATGCTGTTCGCCACACTCGATACAGAGCGCCGCAGGATAAAACTCGGCTCAACGCACGAATTCATCCTGACGGATACAGTCGGTTTTGTGAGCGGGCTGCCTCACACGCTGATAGACGCGTTCAAGGCGACGCTTGAAGAGGTGACGGAGGCGGATCTTCTTCTTGAGGTCGTGGACGCTTCGTATGAAGGATGCGATTTCCAGATAGAAGTTACGGACAAGGTGATGGGCGAGATAGGGGCGGGCGGAAAAGACAGGATAACAGTCTACAATAAGACGGATCTGACAGGCCCCGGCTTTCTCGGGGCAAGCCCGCGCGAAAGCGTGAATATCTCGGCAAAGACGGGCGAAAATATCGGGCAGCTGCTTGACATGATAGAGGAGCATCTGTTCAGCGACCGCGAGGCTGTTACGCTGCTGATACCGTACGACAAAGGCGGCCTCGTCTCGTACATATGCGATCACGGGATCGTGTCGTCTATCGAACATACGGCTGAAGGCACGAAGATCACGGCGGAACTTATACGCAGAGATTACGACAAGGTGAAGAAATATGGAATTGTATAAAACTGTCGCGGGAAGCGCCAGGGCGGAACAGGTCATAAAAAAGTCGCGCTTCATCGTAAGTATCGCGCCCGCCGGGACGCGCGAAGAGGCGGAGGCCTGCATTGATGCCGTAAACAGAGAATTCCGCGACGCGACGCACAATGTGCCCGCCATGGTGACAGGCGAGAACATGGAAGTGCAGTGGGCGAGCGATAACGGGGAACCCCAGGGGACGGCCGGCGTTCCGGTGCTGCGTGTCCTTACGGGAGAGGGCCTCACGAATGTCGTATGTGTCGTTACGAGATATTTCGGAGGGATAAAACTCGGGACAGGGAGTCTTTCGCGCGCGTATTCGGGTATGGCGAAGCTCGGCGTCGAGGCGGCGGGCGTAAGGGTGGTCCGCGAGGCTCTTGAAGTGCGTGCTCAAATGGAGTATACTTATTTTCAACGACTCCGAAGAGCGGCTGAAGAGGCGGGCTATGCGCTGTCGGATACCGAGTACACCGATATTGTCACAGTGACGGTATCGGCCGATTCCGAAAAGGCTGATGAAATGAAAAAGCTGCTGTCAGATGTTACATCGGGAACGGCGAAAACGATATCCGAAAGAATCAAAAAGTCTTGACATAAAAGGCTTAATCATGTATATTATCGTAGTGCGACAGGTCCGAAAATATTAACGTCGCACGATGTTACGGCCTTTGTACGCTGGCATAGCTCAGCTGGTAGAGCAGCTGATTTGTAATCAGCAGGTCGGGGGTTCAAGTCCCTCTGCCAGCTCCAAATGAGACCGTGATCGCGGATAAAAACGCGGAGGAGTGCCCGAGTGGCTAAAGGGGGCGGACTGTAAATCCGTTGGCTTCGCCTACAATGGTTCGAATCCATTCTCCTCCACCATAACATGCGGAAGTGGCTCAGGGGTAGAGCATCGCCTTGCCAAGGCG
>JAZAUJ010000152.1:0-3390 GCA_036342375.1 Anaerovoracaceae bacterium
ATGGCAGTGTATCTCGGTGACGATTTTATTGTTACGGAACCGGACAGCCCGAGAAGGATGCCCGCGGCTGAACTCGCGGAAAAACTTGAAAGCAGGGGGAAAAGAGTCGAAACGATCCCCGATCCCGCGGAAGCTGCGCGCGAAGCGCTCAGACGGAGCGGTGATCACGATCTTGTAATAGTCGCCGGATCACTGTATCTTATAGGCGCGGTAAGGAGGATATTCATCTGATGGCTGATAAACGAGAAAAGGTTCTTCTGTTTTACAATCCCACGTCAGGGAACGGGATGTTCAAGCACAATCTCGACCAGATAATCGGCAGATTCCAGGACAGCGGATTCCAGGTCGTCCCCGTGAGAGCGGCGAACGGCCTTGTTATTGATACGGCTCTCGCCGAAATGACAGAGGAAAATTACAGGCAGATAATCGTAGCCGGAGGCGACGGCACGATAAATGTCTGCGTAAACGCTATGGTCAAAAACGGCATAGTGCTCCCGCTCGCCATATTCCCCGTCGGGACGGCAAATGATTTCGCGACATATTTCGATATCCCGAACGATATAGACGGCATGGTCGATGTCGCCATGGGAGACCACAAGACGAAAGCGGACGTCGGCGTCTGCAACGGCAAAAACTTCATCAATGTCGCGGCGCTCGGGCGTCTCGTGGATGTGAGCCAGAAGACGGATCCGAACCTGAAAAACACGCTCGGCGTGTTCGCGTATTATCTGAAAGGGCTTTCGGAAGTAAAAGATCTGAAACCTATTCCCATCAAACTCACGACGCCGGATGCAGTCTATGAAGAGAGCATGTACTTTATGGTCGTGATGAACGGGATGTCCGCCGGCGGATTCAAGAACATCGCTCCGGAATCGGATGTGAGCGACGGAAAACTCAACGTCGTGCTGTTCCGGGAAATGTCGCTCGTCGAACTCGCGTCGCTCGCTTTCAAAGTGAGGAACGGAAACCATTATGAATCGGAGAATGTACTTACATTCGAAACAGAGCATCTTATCATAGAATCGCCGGAAGACGTGCCGACAGATGTGGACGGAGAACACGGACAGAAGTTACCGCTTGAATTCAGCGTATTGAAACACAGGCTGGATATATTTACAGAAGGGCAGGACTGATATGCGCAAACCGCTTCTCAGAATGGAACGGACGGACGATTACGACGCCATCGTGAAATTCCTCATAGATAACGATCTCGAGTTCGGAGACGAAGAGGAGGACAGCGATCCTCATCCGGCAGAGGTATTAAGATGCTGGCAGGTACTGCACGGCGAGGAAAAGCATATGTGCGCGGCGTGCGTCCTTGCAAAAAAAGAAGGAAAATTCATCATAGACGGCATTGCCGTAGAAAAGATATACAGGGGCATGGGCATAGGGAAGATCCTCATGAACAAAGCCGTCGAGACCGTAAGGGAGATGGGCGGTACGGAGCTTTACCTTAACGCCAGGGAGCCGGGATTCTATTTCGCGCTCGGATTCAAAGAGGCCGATAAGGACATGGCGCCTCATTTCTACGAATGCATGAACTGTCCGCAGTACGGAAGAGGATGCGACCCGAAGATAATGGTACTGGAGGTCTAGATAATGAAGATCGTAATCGACGGTATGGGAGGAGATAACGCGCCCGCCGCCGTTGTCGGCGGCGCTGTTCTCGCTTCGCGCGAGACGGAGCACGAGATCGTGCTTGTCGGGCGCGAAAAACTCATAAAGAAAGAACTGAAAAAACAGAAATACGATAAACATCAGATATCCGTCGTGAACGCCGAAGAAGTGATCGGGATGGAGGACCAGCCTGTAAAGGCTGTACGCTCTAAGAAGGATTCATCCATGGTGAGAGGCCTGAGGATGATAAAGGACGGCGAAGGCGACATCTTTATATCCGCCGGCAGCACCGGCGCGCTTGTCGCGGGGAGTCTTTTCAATCTCGGCAGGATACACGGGATAGACAGACCGGCTATAGCCAGCGTTTATCCGATACTCGGCCAGGGCAGGGCCTCGCTTCTCGTGGACGCGGGGGCGAACGCGGAATGCAAGCTCGACAATCTTGTCCAGTTCGCGTATATGGGCAGCATATACATGGAAAAGGTCATCGGGAAAGAGGCGCCTGAAGTCGCGCTCGTGAACATAGGCGAAGAGGAAAGCAAGGGAAGCCTGCTCTATAAATCGGCTCACGCCGTGCTGAAGCGCTCGCAGCTCAATTTCACCGGCAATATAGAAGCGCGCGATGTGCCTAAAGGCAGATGCGACGTCATAGTCTGCGACGGTTTCACCGGGAATGTCATACTGAAACTGACAGAGGGACTGGCGTGGAACATACTGAAGATGCTGAAGAAGAAGCTCACAGCCGGAAACAGGGCCAAACTCGGAGCGCTCATGCTGATGCCCCAGATAAAAGAACTGCGGCAGGAATATGACTACTCCGAATACGGAGGAGCGCCGATACTCGGCGTGAAGGGGCCGGTAGTGAAGATGCACGGCTCGTCTTCCGAGAACGCTGTGAAAAATACGATCCTTAAAGCGATACCATACGCGGAACACGATGTCGTGTCCGTGATAGAAAAGAGTGTCGGCGATATCGAGGAGATCCTTGAAAGTGGAGAATAGCGCCTTTGAAGAAAAAATCGGATACAGATTTATCAATGCAGAACTGCTCGAGACGGCGCTCACGCACAGTTCGTATACGCGTGAACATCATCTCGGGCGCACGCATTGCAATGAACGTCTCGAATTTCTCGGAGACGCTTTTTTCGATGCAATAGTGGGCGAGGAACTGTTCAGGAGGCTCGCGGAATCGAACGAGGGAGCGCTTACGAAGCTCAGGGCGCAGGTAGTCTGCGCAAGATCGCTCGCTGAAGAGGGACGCAGGATCGGCATCGGCGAAATGCTGCGGCTCGGGAACGGCGAACGCCGGTCCGGCGGAGCCGACAGGCAGTCTGTCGTGGCGGACGCGATGGAAGCGGTCATAGGCGCTGTCTTCCTGGACGGCGGATACGCCGCCGCCCGCGATACAGTGCTCAGACTGTTCGGCACGACTATAGACAAGGCTGTAGCGGGCGGGCTCTCCGCAGATTACAAGACGATGTTCCAGGAACTTGTCCAGAAAAACGGGCCTGTGGAGATAAGCTATAATATCGACAATGAAGAAGGACCGGATCACGACAGGACATTTTACGTGAGCGTGAGCGTTTCAGGAAATGTACGCGGCAGGGGCACGGGCAAATCCAAAAAGGAAGCGGAGCAGGACGCCGCGAAGCACGCGCTCCGGGGGGAAAACTGACATATGTATTTTAAGAGGCTGGAAATACACGGATTCAAATCATTCGCGGAACCCGTGGTCATAGAATTCGACAGGGGCATCACATGCGTCGTCGGACC
>JAZAUJ010000153.1:0-3385 GCA_036342375.1 Anaerovoracaceae bacterium
ATCACAAACAAGAGAAAACCCTTGAAAATACTGCATTTTCAAGGGTTCTTTGATTCTCTGTGTTGTTCTCTGAACTATCTCTTGCTGAACTGCGAAGCCTTACGGGCTTTCTTCAGTCCGTACTTCTTTCTTTCTTTCATCCTCGGATCTCTCGTCAGGAACCCCGCAGCCTTGAGCGGAGCTCTGTACGCTTCCGCGTCAGCCTGACAGAGCGCGCGGGAAATGCCGTGCCTGAGCGCTCCGGCCTGGCCCGTATAGCCGCCGCCTCTTACCGTGGCGATAACGTCGAACTTGCCTTCGCAGCCTGCGACTTCAAACGGCCTTCTGACTTCTCTCTTCACGATCTCGAGAGCGATATAGTCGTCGAGCGGCTTTTTGTTCACTGTGATGTTGCCTGTGCCCGGGATCAACCTGACTCTGGCTACTGAAGATTTTCTTCTGCCTGTGCCTATATACTGCATCTTTGCCATTTTCAAGTCCTCCCTTCTACAGTTCTATCTTTTCCGGCTTCTGAGCGGCGTGATTGTGCTCAGGACCGGCGTAAACTTTAAGTTTCTTGAACATCTGCCTTCCGAGTCTGCCCTTCGGCATCATGCCCTTTACGGCGTGCCTCACGGCCTCTTCAGGATGCTTTTCCATCATCTCTTCGAATGTCGTCTCCTTCAGGCCGCCCGGATATCCGGAATGCCTCCTGTAGACCTTGTCGCTTCTCTTCTTTCCTGTGACAGCGACCTTTTCCGCATTGATGACGATGACATAATCTCCGCAGTCAACATGCGGCGTATATGTCGGCTTGTTCTTTCCTCTGAGGATCGTCGCGATCTGCGTCGCCATCCTGCCCAGTGTCTGGCCTTCGGCGTCGACGAGATACCACTTGCGCTCTACCTCATGAGGTTTCTGAATAAATGACTTATCCATCTTCCTTTTCCTTTCTCCCTACTGAGTTCCGACCGGAACGTTTTCGGTACTGCCTACTGGGATCCTCAGGATCTTTTTCGGCATGACTAAAACTTCTTTAGCGGCTTCGGTTACCGGGTCGTGCCCTGCCTCAGCCTGCAGGCCGCATACACGCGGCATCCTTTATTTTACACGGGCGGGATGCGTTTGTCAAAAAGAAATATTTATACGAAATCGGTCTCATGCAGTTTCATGTCCGACAATGCCATGATCCTGTCGCAGATATGAGCGGCCATCACGAGATCGTGCGATATCATTACCATAGTAAGATCTCTGCTGTCTCTGATTTCCTTCAGCAGATGGACGATCTGCGACTGGGTCGAAACGTCCTGCGACGAGGTCGGTTCGTCCGCTATGATAAGGTCCGGATCGGTTATCAGCGCCCGCGCGATCGCGGCCCGCTGCCGCTGGCCGCCCGACACATCATACGTGTGGCGCGCGGAAAGAGCGGGATCGAGCCCGACCTGCTCCATTACCGCGAGCACTGCGTCCTCCACCTCGCGCTTTGAAATGAATCTGTGCTTTATCCTCAGCGGCTCTGCGATAATATCTTTTATCAGCATGCGCGGATCCAGCGCTTCGGACGAATCCTGGAATATCATCTGGACGTTTTTCACCCTGCTCATGTCGACAGTCCCGCTGTCTGGTTTCACGATACCGGTGATGCATCCCGCGATAGTCGACTTGCCGCTCCCGGAAGGCCCGGTTATCCCGAGGATCTCGCCTTTCATGATGTCGAGGTCGAGATCCCTGAGCACGGCGTTCACGTTCTTCCTTCCGATGCGGAAGCTCTTTGAAAGGCCGCGGATCGAAACAAGCGGCTCTCCGCATTGCTGCCTCTTCAATGCGCCGCCGTGGATATGCCCGCCGCCCGTCACATCCAGCGCGTACCGTATCAGTTCGCGCGTATACTCAGATTCGGGGGCATCGAAAATCCTGTCCGGCGTCCCCTCTTCCACTATCAGGCCGTCCTTCATCACGATGATCCTGTCCGCCATCCTGCGGGCGAGAAGAAGATCATGAGTGACGAAAAGCATCCCGACGCCCGCATCTTCCCGTGACTTCACGAGTTCGACAAGCAGGTCCGATATCTCGTCACGGATGTCGGAATCGAGTGATGTCGTCGGTTCATCGGCAATGATCAGTTTCGGGTCGCACGCGAGCGCGATCGCGATCGCGACGCGCTGGCGCATCCCGCCCGAAAACTCGTGAGGGTACTGCGACATCCTGACTTCAGGCCTGTCAATCCCGACCTGCCCGAGCAGACTGACCGCGCGCTCCCGCGCGGCGGCCCTGTCTTCACCGCGGAGCAGCAACGGCTCCATGATCTGATCCCCGACCGAAAACAGCGGATCCAGGGAAGACAGGGGGTCCTGCAGCACCATTGCCGCGTCCCGGCCCCGCACTTCCCTCATCTCATCTTCGCCGAGCACGAGCACGTCCTGTCCGCACAGCAATATCCTGCTGTCCGGTTCAATTTCGGCGTGCGCGCTGTGAAGACGGAGCACCGCCCTGCAGAGCGCTGTCTTGCCGCACCCGGATTCGCCGACGAGCGCGACGGTCTCCCCGGGGTCCACGCGCATGCTGACGCCCTTCACAGCCGGCACTATGCCGTACACCCCGTGGAACGTGATTTTCAGATTTTCGATCCTGAGAAGTTCGTCCATTGAAATACCTTCTATATCAGCAATGCCTATTTCCCGCTGTCTATCTTCCAGTCCGCGATATTCCAGAATATGCCCACGCCGTGGTGTCCCAGTACAGTATCAGGCGTTATCCCGCTGATATCCTTAGATACAGCGTAATCCGCGTCAACATACGTTATGAATGTATAAGGCATCTTCTCTGTAAGCTCTTCCTGGAACGTTTTGTAGAGCTGCGCTCTGGTGCTGTCATTTTCCTCAGCCCTGGCCGCCGCGAGCGTCTTGTCGACCGCCGGGTTTGAATAATAAGTGTAGTTGTCCCCGGCGCCTGTCGTGAAGATCTTGTATGTGTGGTCATCGGCATCGAACGGGCTCCCCCATCCGATGATGCAGCAATCCTGATTTTCCCAGTCGAGTTTCTGCTTCGCCTTCGCTTCCGCGTTCACGCCGACTTTCTTCAGCTGCTGCGCGCACATCTTGGCCATATCCACTCTGAGCTGGTCGTCTTCCATCGCCCAGATAGTTATCTTGAGCTCGTCGCCGTTCTTCTCATAATATCCGTCCTTGTTCTTCTTCCATCCGTCATTTTGGAGCATCTGCTCGCATTTATCCGGATCATATGAGAATTTTTCTATGTTCGGATTATTGTATTTGTTTTTCTGAAGCGGCGAATAAGCCACCTGTCCTTCTCCGAGCTGCACGCTCTTGAGGATCGTCTCGCGGTCGATCGCATAGCTCAGGATATTCGTCAGTTCAGGATACTTTTTGAAGAGCTTGCTGTTGAA
>JAZAUJ010000154.1:0-3325 GCA_036342375.1 Anaerovoracaceae bacterium
AGCCAGAGTTCGCCGATGCCGTCTTCATCCGGGTCATGTACCTTGATATCGAATCCAGGGAAGCAGCGGCCGCACGATTCCGATTTCGGGCGCTTGTCAGGATTAAGCGCTCCCATCGGGGCGCATTCCGTGAGGCCGTAGCCCTGCAGCGCATTGATGCCTATATCTTTAAAGAAATCCAGGACTGCCGGATTTATGGCGGCGCCTCCGCATATTACAAGTCTCATGCGCGTGCCGAATATCGAGTGGATATCGGCGAACAGCTTCTTGCTGCGGTCGATGCCGATTTTTTTGAGGAATTTGTTCAGTTTTATTCCCGCTCTCAGCTTTCCGGCCTGGCCGGATTTTTCCGCCTGTTTCCAGATGCGTTTATATATGAGTTCGAATATCGCCGGCACGCCGAGCAGCATTGTCGGGTTCGCTTCCTGCATATTCTTCATGATATATTTCAGGCCCTCGCAGTAAGCTACAGCGGCGCCTTTATACATCGGAATAAGGAAGCCGCTCGTGCACTCATACGTATGATGCAGCGGGAGCACTGAGAAGAATATATCCCAGTCGTTCACCATGAGGACGGTCGGGCTCGCCATGAGATCGGCCGCGAGATTTTTATGCGAGATCATTACGCCTTTGGACGCTCCCGTCGTGCCGGATGTGTATATCAGTACGGCGAGTTCGTCGTTGATGATCTGCGCGTCCAGGAATCTTCTGTCGCCTTCGTCTATGAGTTTCTGCCCTCTTTCGACGAGTTTCGTCCATGAATAGACGCCGTCTTCGTCTTCAGCGGCGTGCATATTTATGATCGTGTTCAGCTTTGTGCTGCCGTCGGCAAGGATCTCTTTGAAAATATCGGTGTATTTCCCTGTCGCGATGACGCCCTCTACGCCCGCGTCGTTCATGAGCGCAACGATGTTTTCCTTGTCGAGTTCCTTGTCGAGCGGGACGCATACGCCGGTGCCGCACAGTATGCCGAAATACGACATAGCCCATTTAGAACAGTTCTCACCGATGACAGATATCCTCTTATCTTTAAGTCCGATGTCGATGAGTCCCGTCCCCAGCGCATTGACTGTCTTCAGCATTTCTTTGAATGTGATCGGCTCGTACGGGCCTTCGTGCGTCTTCTTTTCCCAGAACGCCGTGTGGTCGCCGTACCATTCATCGCTCGCAGAGCTTTCGATCATGTCCTTAAGATCGGTTATCGGGCGGCTCAGTTTGTAATATACGAGCGGATCCGTGCTCTCGTTTATGTATTTCTGCACGAAATGTTCCGCATACGCCCTTTCCTGCGCCTTTCTCTCTCTGTATTCCTCTTCACTCAGCATGATGTTTCCTTTCCCTCGGATGTGAGGTTCTCTTCGTTATACCGTTTTATCTTCCTTGTCGTCGTCTTGTCGAAATCGCTGTGCCTGATGCTGAAACGCCTTACGCGCTTGTAGAGCGGCATCAGACTGTTCACGCGCTCGACCTCGTTCTTTATGAACGCGATCAGCTCGTCTTCGTCGAGATGGCGGCCCGTCTCTTCGACGATATTATCGAAATTCGGAAGTATCTCAGCCTTGACGACACTGTCTCCCCTCCTGTCAGGCACCGCGTGCACGAGCGCCTCCTGTATAAAGTCGGAAAGCCCGAGATAATATTCTATTTCCTCAGGGAACACGTTTTTCCCGTTCTTTGTTATGATGACGGATTTCTGGCGGCCGGTGATGTAGACATATCCTTCGTCATCTATATATCCGATGTCTCCCGTATCGAGCCAGCCGTCTTCGTCCAGCACTTCGCGCGTAGCCTCTTCATTCTCGTAATATCCGATCATTACAGACTCGCTCCTGCACCATATCTCGCCGTTCCCGTCCTCGTCCGGGTCCACGATCTTCACTTCCGTGCCCGGGAGCGGGAACCCGCCGGCCGCTGCCTTGCTGCATCTGTCGCGGTTGAGGGCGATGATCGGCGAACTTTCCGTCATGCCGTAACCCTGTATCATCGGGATGCCCATCGCCTCGAAGTCCTCTATCACCTTCGGGTCGATGGCGGCGCCGCCTGCGATAAACAGCGTCATGTGATTCCCGAACGTCTTATGCACATCTTTGAACATTCGTTTCGTGATCCACGGCTTGTTGTACAGTTTGTATTTTTTCGATAATGCGATGCCCCGGCGCAGTTTTTCGAGTTTGCCGGAGTTCTGCGCCTGCCTGAATATGCGTTTATGGATCGCCTCGAATATCAGAGGCACGGACAGCATGACCGTAGCCTGGGCTTCCTGCATGTTTTTCGTGATATATTTAAGTCCCTCGCATATCGCTACAGCAATGCCCTGATACAGCCCCGTCATGACATGGCATGACATCTCGTATGTGTGATGCATCGGCAGTACGGACAGGCCTACTTTGGTATCTATGATCTTTACATAATGGCTCGTCGCGACGACGTTCGAGGCGAGATTCCTGTGAGACAGCATGACGCCCTTCGCCATGCCCGTCGTTCCCGATGTGAACAGGAGCGTGCACATCGCCTCCCTGTCGATATCGGCCTCGATGAAATCCCGGTTCCCGTCGCGGACGAGCTGCTTGCCTTCTTCCAGAAGATCATACCACGGGTATCTCGGGACATCGTCGCCTTCCGCGATGCCTTCCGGCTGCTCGCCCGGCCCGAGCGAGATGTCGGCGACGAACTCGATATTCCTGAGCCGCGGGATTATTTTGTTCACTTTTTCCGCGAGCTTGCCGCTGTGGATGACGGCCGACACTTCGGCGCGCTCGAGCAGATTCTGCATCTCCGCCTCCTCGAGCTCCCGGTCTATAGGTACGATGACGCCGCATCCGTTTACCGTCGCGAAATACGTAACGACCCATTCGTAGCTGTTTTCGCCGATGACAGCGATCTTTTTCCCCCGGAGTCCTCTGCTGACAAAACATGTCCCGAGCGCGTTCACATCAATATTCCACTCTCTGTGCGATATCGGCCTGTATTCGCCGCCCGGTTCGTCCTTCACAAGAAAAGCAGGGCTCTCTCCGTACAGCTCCGCGCATGAATTTATCAGCTCGCGGAGGTCGCGGATATCCCTGACTTCATAGTCGGTGTTCTTATATTTTTCACTGTTCATATATGATGCTCCCAAATTGTGATCTGTTTTTGATTACAGTCTTAATATTATAGCACATCAGTGAACGGAAATACAGTTTTCATAAGCGGTGCGGCGCCCCCCGCATTGACACCTCCGCCCCGTGAAAGATATAATCACAGGACAGAAAGGAAACCTGCCCATGAGCACAGCATTGATAGCGATGAGCGGCGGGGTGGATTCGTCCGCCGCGGCGTATCTTAT
>JAZAUJ010000155.1:0-3322 GCA_036342375.1 Anaerovoracaceae bacterium
ATATTATACCATACGACTTTACTCGACACATCTTGATAACGCGCGATAATCGCAAGAAAAAAGATGGCTCCGGCCATCTTTTTGATTTCGAGTATTTAACTTATACTCTCGTGGGGACGGGTGAGTTTCATTCTGAAGCCCTGGCTTCGTTGAATCGTTTCGTGAGTCTCGATACTTTTCTCGACGCAGTCTGCTTCTTTATGGTTCCTTTGGAAGCCGCCTGCATGAGTTTCTTCTCCGCAAGACGGAGCTGCTCGCCGGCAGTTTCGAGATCGCCTTCCGCAAGAGACGCTTCGTACGCTTTGAGTATGGCCTTAAGGCTGTTCTTTACTCTTCTGTTCCTCGCCGTCTTCTTGTCGGCTACTTTGATTCTTTTTTTCGCGGATTTAATGTTTGCCATTATTAAGTTCACCCCACATTTCTTTATTTATTTTCTACTTATTTCAGCAAACTCGCAACTGACAGTATATCTTAAAGCAATGTTGAAATCAAGCGATAAATCCAGTAAAATACGTTTATGAGTTCATATAAAGACAAAATAAGGAATTTCAGCATAATAGCTCACATAGATCACGGAAAATCGACACTCGCGGACAGACTTATCGAGAAGACCGGCATCGTTTCGGAGCATGACATGAAGGACCGTTTCCTCGACAATATGGATCTCGAAAGGGAACGCGGCATCACCATAAAGCTTCAGACAACAAGGCTCGTGTATAACGCATCGGACGGAGAGGAATATATCCTCAATCTGATAGATACTCCGGGACATGTCGATTTCAACTATGAAGTCTCACGGAGTCTCGCCGCGTGCGAAGGCGCCGTTCTTGTTGTGGACGCGACGCAGGGCGTAGAGGCGCAGACGCTTGGAAACGTATATCTCGCGCTTGACGAAGACCTTGAGATACTTCCCGCAATTAATAAGATCGATCTGCCGAGCGCGCGTCCGGAAGAAGTGCGGCAGGAAATCGAGGATGTCATCGGCATTGATGCATCGGAAGCGCCTCTCGTTTCCGCGAAGGAAGGCACCGGGGTAGACGAGCTGCTCGAGAAGATCGTAGAGTATGTCCCCGCGCCGGAGGGAGACCCCGAAGCTCCGCTCAAGGCACTGATATTCGATTCATATTACGATAACTACAAAGGCGTTGTGATACTCGCACGGCTGTTTGACGGGACTGTGAAAAAAGGCGATATCATCCGCATGATGAACGCCGGCACTGTACATGAGGTAACGGAGGTCGGGACGTATTCGCCCGGACATGTGCCGTGCAGCGAACTTCGCGCGGGCGAAGTCGGATACATCCTCGGCTCTATCAAACAGGTAAGAGACGCGAGGGTAGGCGATACGATCACGCTCGAAGACAACAGAGCGGCTGAGCCTCTCGAAGGATACAAGCCGGCGCAGTCCATGGTTTACTGCGGAATCTATCCGGCAGGCACGGAAAAATACGACAATGTAAAAGACGCGCTTGAAAAGCTGCAGGTGAACGACGCCGCGTTCAATTTCGAGCCTGAAACGTCGCAGGCGCTGGGATACGGCTTCAGATGCGGTTTCCTGGGCCTTCTGCACATGGAAATAATCGTGGAGCGTCTCGAGCGGGAGTTCGACCTTTCCGTGATAACGACTGCTCCAAGCGTCATATACAAAGTCGTGAAGACGGACGGCTCCGAGATAATGATCGAAAATCCGAGCAATCTTCCCGCGCAGACTGAGATAGACCACATAGAGGAACCTATAGTAAAAGCTGACATCATGGTCCCGAACGATTACGTCGGGAATATCATGGAATTATGCCAGAACAGGCGCGGCAGGATGATACATATGGAATATATCACATCGACCCGCGTCGTGCTTCATTATGAAATGCCTCTTAACGAAGTCATTTACGATTTCTTCGACGCTCTCAAATCAAAGACGAGAGGGTTCGGGTCGCTCGATTACGAGTTCCTGCGCTACGAACCTTCAAAACTCGTTAAGCTCGATATCATGCTCAACAGGGAGATCGTCGACGCGTTTTCTATGATAGTACATGAATCAGAGGCGTACAGCCGCGGAAGATTCGTGTGCAAAAAGCTGAAAGAAGTCATCCCGATGCATCAGTTCGAGGTGCCGATCCAGGCTTGCATAGGTCAGAAGATCATCGCGCGCGACACAGTGAGGGCTTACCGCAAGGATGTCATAGCGAAATGCTACGGCGGCGATATCTCGCGAAAGAAAAAGCTTCTCGAAAAACAGAAAGAAGGGAAGCGCAGGATGCGGCAGTTCGGTTCAGTAGAGGTCCCGCAGGAAGCCTTCACGGCGATACTCAAATACGATGATAACAAAGAAAGCGGGAGATGACCCCGACGGGGAATATCATGGGAAACACAGTCGGACTGTACATCCACATACCGTTCTGCGAAAAGAAGTGCAGATACTGCGGCTTTCTTTCATTTGACGGCGGAAGCCGGGGAGAGACAGAAATATATGTCGATGCGCTGCTGCGGGAGCTCGCCCTCGCGGCCCCTCGCGACGGAACAGTTACTGACACGGTTTTCATCGGGGGAGGGACGCCGAGCATTCTTCGCATTGATGATATCGAAAATATCATGCGTACGGTCCGGGCGGAATATGACCTCGCGGCTGATGCCGAGATCACGATAGAATCGAACCCGGGATCTCTGACGGCAGAAAAACTCAGAGCGTTCCGCGGCGCCGGCATAAACCGGCTGAGTATCGGAGTGCAGTCTTTCGATGATGATGTCCTCTCGACGCTGGGAAGGATCCACAGGAGCGCAGACGCAGCAGAGGCCTTCAGGATGGCCCGGATATCCGGATTCGATAATATCAATCTGGATCTTATGTTCGGCATACCGGGGCAGACGGACGCGCAGTGGGATGAAACATTATCTGAAGTCCTTGAACTCGCGCCGGAACACATATCGTTCTATTCTCTCCAGCTCGAACCCGGAACGCCGTTCTATGAAGAATATAAAAACGAAAAACTCGAGCTGACAGATAATGAGACAGAAAGGCGCATGTATCACCGTGCCGTAAGCGCACTTAAGGATGCCGGATATATCCACTATGAGATATCGAACGCATCAATGCCGGGCCGCCGGTGCCTCCATAATCTGAAATACTGGAACTACGACGGATATATAGGAACGGGTCTCGGAGCTTCTTCGTTTTTCAATGGAAAACGATACAGAAACACCGGTGATCTCGAAAGTTATATCAGGTTTTTCAGCAGCGGCGCAGACAGTGATCCTCCGCGCATTCCCGAAAATGAAGATGCCCGCGGCGAATACGGCATATACTGCTTTACAGCGCTCAGGACAT
>JAZAUJ010000156.1:0-3321 GCA_036342375.1 Anaerovoracaceae bacterium
CCCGTCAAAATCGAATCTGAATGGATACGCCTTGTTCACGGTCACTGATTCTTCAGGTATCACCATTGCGGAAAACATTACATATAATCAGTTTTCCCAGATGTCACCTGAAAATGCCGGGAAATATACTGTAAAAATCAGTGTCAAAAATCCGTTCTTCCCGGATACAAGGGTCAGTGAACAGACATTTACAGTAAATGTGGAATCGGACTTAGATTAACCGTCAGCTGATAAAAGCAGACTTCCGCGTAAGGGCGGGGCCCGGGCGCGGAAGGCCAGTGCAGGTCAAAGGAACTGCTGCCGGCGGCGCCGGCAGCAGTATTGATATTTCAGGATAAATCACAGGAAAGGCAGACTGGTATGAAGGTCATCAAGGAAGCGAGACCGAGGTCGCTCGCGGGCGGGAACCGGCTTGAGAGCGATGTGAAAAATATAATAGAACGGGTGAAGAACGAAGGCGACGCGGTCATTTATGAGCTCAGTAGAAAGTTCGACGGCTGCGAGCGGAGCAGTCTGCGCGTGTCTGAGGACGAGATCCGGGAGGCATATGAGCAGATACCGGATGACGAGATCAGGGATATCCGGCAGGCCGCGGCGAATATCGAGGCATTCGCGCGCGCTCAGCTGGCCTCGATATCCGCGATCGACGATTTCGAGCCGGTGCCGGGCGTGCATCTCGGGCAGCGGATAATCCCGGTGCAGAATGTATGCTGCTATGTGCCGGGCGGCGGTTATCCGCTGTATTCGACGGCACTGATGCTGGGCATCCCGGCCAGGACGGCGGGCGTCGATCGCGTGATCGCCTGCTCGCCGGTGATGAAGGGCACGGACAGGGTGCACCCGAAGACGCTGGCGGCGCTGGACATAGCGGGGGTGCACGAGATCTACGCGATGGGCGGCGCGCAGGCGATCGCCGCCGCGGCTTACGGCACCCCGGAAGTGGCCCCCGTGGACATGATCGTTGGCCCCGGAAACAGTTATGTCACGACAGCTAAGAGACTCTGTTACGGGAAGGTCGGCATTGATTTCGTGGCGGGCCCCAGCGAGGTGCTCTGTATCGCTGACGCGACCGCGGATCCTGTGCTCATCGCCGCGGACATGCTCGCGCAGTCCGAGCACGACCCGGTAGCGAAGGGAATAGCGGTCGTCACGGACGAGGCGCTCGGCCGCGCCGTTCTCGCCGCGGTCGAGGAGGAGCTGAAAACGCTTGACACCCGGGATATCGCGGGACGGTCGTGGCGCGATTACGGCGAGATCCTGCTCGCGGACGATCTTGACGAGGCGGTCGCATACGCGAACGAGTACGCTCCGGAGCATCTTGAGATATGCGTGCGGAAGGAAGATGAAGACCGTGTCGTAAATGCGGTCAGAAATTACGGATCTCTGTTCATCGGGCAGAACACGGCCGAAGTATTAGGAGATTACGCATCAGGCACGAACCACACGCTGCCGACGCTCGGCGCCGCGAGATACACGGGAGGAGTCTCGGTCATGACATTCCTCAAGATATGCACGTTCCAGAGCATTGATGATGAAGCGTCGAAGGATCTTTCGCCGCTCGTGGAAAGGCTCGCGCGCGGCGAGAACCTGTCCGGCCACGCCGAGGCGGCAAGGCTGCGCCGAAAGAAATAGAACGGCAGGCGGGAGAGCCCGCGCACGGATCATGACCCGGCCCCCGCGGCCGGGATCCCTGCCCGCGAAACGGCCCGAACACTGATTAGAAAGATTGTTGCAATGAAGAGTTTAGCGAAGGTATTTTCAGTGATTTTGAAGATTCTGCTTATCATACTGGCAGTGCTGCTGATCGTGAATTTTTATGTGGTGCTGTCGACGATGCCGGACATAGTGACCGACATCAAGTCGGAGCCGGCGAAGTATTCGAGCGAGGAGATCACGGAGCTGAAGAACGGCTCGCCAGAGTGCATCCTTGTTCTGGGAGCCGCTGTCAAGCCGGACGGCCAGCCGAGCAGGATGCTGAAGCACCGCCTTGACGCGGCGATAGAACTGTACAAGGAGGGCGCCGCGCCGAAGCTCCTGGTTTCGGGCGACAACGGCAGTGCCGACTATAACGAGGTCGACTGCATGTACAAGTACGCGCTCGCGGCGGGCGTCCCGTCGGAGGACATCTTCCTTGACCACGCGGGATTCTCGACATACGAGTCGGTGTACCGCGCCCGCGACGTGTTCAACGTGGACAGCATGATCATCGTCACGCAGAAGTACCACCTTTACCGCGCGCTCTACATCTCCGACAAACTCGGCGTGAAGGCGAAAGGCGTCGGCGCGGACCAGCAGTACTACAAGATGCAGGTCTATTACAGCGCCCGCGAGATCCTCGCGCGCGACAAGGATGTCGTAAAGTGTATCGCAAAGCCCGAACCCACATATCTGGGAGATTCGTTCGATATATCGGGAAGCGGCGAACCTACGCATTGATGAACGATAAAAGCATGAAAAAACCGCCGCGTGCGTTTCCATACACATGCGGCGGTTCATTTCAAATAATCTGTGTCACTCATACTTTTCTCCTATGGTTCCGGATGCGGCTGTTACTGATCGAGTTCCTTCCTGACCGCCTTCTTTATCTCGCGATCTACGAAGAATTCGAATGCAACTGCCGATACGACAGCCATTACGAGGTAAGCCGCTTCAGTTGCCGGCGAATTTACGACTGCCAGTGACAGAGCCGCGAGCAGTGTCGAGATGAACGATACGAATGCGCCGATGTTGAGTCTTGCCTTTTCAGAAACACTGTTCTCTACAGCTGCCTGACTCTCGAAAAAATTCCTTCTTGCATTTACTCTTCTTTCCATGATCCTTTCCTCCTTCCACAGAAATCAATTTTTTGTTTTGGTTTTTTGTTTTCCTTCTTGCAACTGTAATATAACGCGCCGGGGACGATAAGTAAAACGGTAAATGTTTATGCCTCGCATTACGATTTGTAATATCAGAAAACCTCCGGAGATCCGTCCGGAGGTAAATGTCATCAATGCGCCGCTCCCGCCGCGCTGTTCTCATGCCGGCCGCCTGCTGTCACGTCCCGCACTCGTCTGCGCCGATATTCGCAAGCTCGTCGCAGCGGTCGTTCATCGCATTGATATGAAGGAAAAACTCATAATCGAACCGGCTGCCGTTCGACTCGCAGAATTTCGCGTAGGCGGCGCGCAGTCTCGTTTCAGGCCAGTCCGGATCAACATGCCCTTTGACGAGGAAGAACTGCGCGGTATGCCGCTCGATGTAAGGCAGCAGCTTTTCCCACAGGTCGCGGTTCACGACGTCTTTTTTTCCGGCCGTCCGCCAGCCGTTGCGCTGCCATTTTTA
>JAZAUJ010000157.1:0-3300 GCA_036342375.1 Anaerovoracaceae bacterium
GAATAGCGCCTCTGCCATTCTTTAACATATCGCGCGCTGTTTATGGTATAATACGTTCATGATTATCATCAGAAATATCCCGACAATAATAAATCTCGCCGGATCGCTGCCCCCTCTGAAGGAGCTGAAGAAGGAGATCGACGCCGCGAGGGCCGCGGGCGACGACGAGACGGAGCGCATCGCTATCCGGAAGGCGGAAGATATCTGGGGCGACGAGCTCATGAGGAGACTGAAAATAGATCTCCATGTGAAGGGGCAGGAAAATATACCGGCCGAAGGGCCTGTCGTTTTCGTAAGCAATCATCAGGGCTACTGTGATGTGCCGTGTTTTTTTGAAGCTATCCACGGGATCCAGTTCGGATTCATCGCGAAGCGATCTCTCGGAAGAGTGCCGTTTTTCGGCAGATGGATCTACAGGATAAGGAGCGCATTCATTGACAGGAAGGAAAAGCGGTCATCCGTAAAGGCTATACTCGAAGGCATTGATAATATAAAGCACGGATTCTCGATGGTCATTTTCCCGGAAGGGACGAGGGCCCGCTGCTCGACGATGCGTGAATTCAAGCCCGGAGCCGTTAAGCTCGCGATAAAGCCGGGCGTTCCGGTCGTGCCGGTCTCCATAAACGGGACATATAATGTTTATGAAAGATACGGCGTCGTGAAGCCGGCCAGAGTGGATGTCATGATCCATAAACCGATAGAGACAGAGGGCATGACGAGGCGCGATGAGAGCGCGCTGACGGCCGAGCTTTATGAGATAATAAAAAAAGGTGTCGATGAACTGGCCGCGGAGAATCCGGACAGCATATTCGAGCCGGATATCAGAGGTTTTGATCCAAAGAGCTGTTAGAAAGAAGGAAAGAAATTGGAACTTACAACATTGAATTATTTACCGGGAAAGGAAATCGAAAATCTCGGCGTTGTCAAGGGCAACGTGGTTACAACTAAGAATATCGGAAAGGATATCGGTGCCGGTCTCAAGTCGATGATCGGAGGCGAACTCGTCAGTTATACGAAGATGCTGACAGAAGCGAGAGAGATCGCGACTGAAAGGATGGTCGCTGAAGCGGAATCGCTGGGCGCCGACGCCGTGCTGCTCGTGCGCTATTCGACGTCCGCGATCATGCAGAGCGCGGCTGAGATCATCGCTTACGGCACGGCGGTAAAATTCAAATAACGGAGAATCTTAAATGGGCGAAAAATATACAAAGATCACAATCGATTATGTAGAAAAGAAAGCCAGGAACACGGAAATCATATGGCTGATAATTTCCCTCGCCGCGTTCGCCGGCATCACGTATCTCGTGGTCACAGGCAAAACGGCCCGGTTCGACCAGAGCTGGCTCATCGCGCTGTCAGAGTCGAGAGCGGGATGGATGACGACGATGATGGAACTGTTCACATATATCGGCACATGGCAGGCGATCGTTGTAGTCTGTCTGCTGCTGCTGATGTATCGGAATACGATGCTGAGTTACGGGATACCTGTGAGCATAGCCGGCATCATCGAGCTGATAGTGAATCATGCGATCAAGGTCGGTATCGCCAGGCCGCGTCCGGACGATATGTATATGGTACTGCATGAAGGCGGGTATTCCTATCCGAGCGGACACGCGTGCGCTGCGTTCGCCGTATATTTCCTGCTCGCGCTGCTTGTGATTAAGTATATCCCCAAATACAGAGGATCCCCGAGAAAATCCACGAGCGCTCTTCTCGTTACGGTCGCCGTGATGATAGGCGTGTCGCGCGCGTACCTCGGGATGCATTACGTTACTGATGTTGTCGGAGGCCAGCTGCTCGGGCTCGCGATCGCCATGGTCGTGATGCTGTTCTGGGGCTGGGTCGCGAGAAAGAAGAATATCGAGGTCGCGAGACGCGTTTCGCCGGCTGAAGGCGTGGATTTCGCGAAAGTGAAATCTGAAAGGCTCAAGGACAGTATCGGCGAAGATAAAAAGAAGAAAAAGAGCGGGAAACACAAAAAACTGAATTAGAAAACGCATGTATCCTCCGGTCCCGAAAGGGGCCGGAGTTTTTGCATCACCGGCGGGTCGTGCCGATATTATTATAGTTTCGGGCGATAATCGCATATTTTTCACGCTGGCTGCGCGATATAATGATGACGAAGAGTGAAAGGCAGGAGGAGCAGGAAATGAAAAAATTAGGTCTTATCGGCGGCACGGGCCCGGAATCGACACTCATATATTACAAAGAGATCGAATACGGCGTGCAGAAAAAAACGAACAGAAACTATTTCCCTCATTTGACTATAGAAAGCCTCAGCGTTTTTGAAGTGCTTGACTGCTGCGGCAGAGGCGCGTACGAAGAACTCGCTGATTATCTGGTGCAGGGCATGGAGAATCTCAGGCGCGCCGGATGCGATGCGGGGGCGCTGACTGCTATCACGCCGCATATCGTTTTTGACAGACTCAGGAAAAGATCGCCGATACCGGTCATCAGCATCGTAGAAACAGCCTGCGAATATTCGAAAAACAAAGGATATGAAAAAGTCGCGCTGCTCGGGACATATCCGACTATGACCGGCACATTCTTCCAGGAACCGTTCGAGTCGGCGGGCATCAGAGTCGTGACGCCGGATGCGGATGAGATGAAGTATATTGGTGAAAAAATAGAGTCCGAGATCGAACTGGGACAAATCATTCCGGAAACGCAAAAACGCTTTGAAGAGATAGTCGAGCGGCTAAAAAAAGATGAATGCGTCGACGCGTTCGTGCTCGGCTGCACAGAACTGCCGCTTGTGTTCGACGGAGCGGATATGGGCATCCCGGCAATAGATGTCATGGATGTGCATATCAAAAAGCTTGTCGATATGATCTGCGAAGGCTGACGGCGTTTTCAGCAGAATGACCGCGCATCTGTATCGCGGCGGCATACCGAGATACAGATTATTTTATGCAGCATCGCAGGCATTGCGGCTGCCACCGACGCAGGAAGGAGATATCAATGCAGGAGAGTATAAAAGCAGTAAGGCTTATCCACGAGGGAAAGCTGTCGGATACGTCTCAGTTCGGAACGGAAGCGGCGGAAAAAGCAAACGCGTTCCACCGCAGTTTTCCGGGATACGGGCCCACGCCGCTCGCGGACCTGAAATGCCTCGCGGAAGAACTCGGCATTGCTTCACTCTATGTGAAGGACGAAAGTCACAGATTCGGACTGAACGCTTTCAAAGGACTTGGCGGCAGCTTCTGCATCGCAAGCTATATCGCAAAGCGGCTCGGCATGGACATCAGCGAACTGCCGTATGACAGGATCACGAGCCCGGAAATAAAAGAAAAGATAGCC
>JAZAUJ010000158.1:0-3285 GCA_036342375.1 Anaerovoracaceae bacterium
TCACAGTAAGCTTGAGTGCGGAACCGTCGTTGAACTCTTCTGTTTCCTGTACGATCCCTTTTCCGAACGTCTTTGTGCCGACTATGGCTCCTCCGTCATTGTCCTGCACGGCAGACGCGAGTATCTCAGAGGCGCTTGCGCTGCCTTTGTTCACGAGTATGACATATTTTAGATCTGTCTTCCCGTTCTTCGAGCGGTAGTACGTCTTGTTCCCGTTTTTGTCGACCATATATGTAATGACGCCCTTGTCGAGAAGTTCATCCGCAATGTCCGTGCATTCGTCGACGTACCCGCCCGGATCGTCGCGGAGATCTATGATCACGCCTTTGACATTCTTTTTCTCAATGCTGTCCAGAGCTGTTTTGAAGTCCTTCGCGCAGCCTTCATTGAAATCCGTTATAGCGATATATCCGTAATTCCCGCTGAGGACTTTTGATGACACGGACTTGTAGTCGATCTTCTCTCTTTTGATCTTTACCGTGTGAGTTTTGCCGCCGCGTTCATATGTGACGGAGACAGTTGTGCCGGCCTTTCCGCGGAGGTGGCGCACCATCTCGTTAAGCGTATCGTACGATTTTCCGTCAGCCTTAGTTATGACATCGCCTGCTCTGAGTCCTGCCTTCTGCGCCGGAGAACCTTTAACGACGCTGTCGATCTCGTAACCGCCGTCATCATTCTTGAACACCTTCGCTCCGATGCCTTCGAACGAATCGTCGCCCATCGAAAGCTTAAATTCCTTGTATTCCTCTTTGGTCATGTACTCGGAATACGGATCTCCGAGTGCCTCTATGTATCCCTTATACATACCATCCTCGAGAGCGGTCTCGCTGTAATCTTTATAATAATACTGCTCGACATCATTCCTGAGCATATCTATTTTTTCGTATCTGTCTTCGAGGTCTTCATACTCCTGGTACTTGGAAGCCGATATCGTTACAGTGCCGATACCGAGAGAACCGAGCATCTGCGAGAGCCCCATGCCGCTGACGAGCGCGGCGCATATCAGTAAAACAAAAATTTTGCTTTTAAAATGTACCATATCTTATTTCTCCGGTTCAATGAAAGCTGCTTCTATCTCAGGGCTGACGCGCCCGTTGAACTCATTTATTATTATTTTACCATAAACGACGCATCTTCTCCCCGAGAAAGCGATATCGAACTCTTCATCCGACGCGTTGAAGTCGATACATCTGAACGGACGCCCTCCGTCATACCCGGCGATGAAACTGAGATGTCTCCCGTCAGCGCCCATCCTTTTCGCCCATCTCGGATCGATACCGGCTATCCTGAACACGGGAGCCTCATTTCCCTCGCCGTACGGCTCCAGCGCCGAAAGCGACCGCGCGAGATCGACCGTTACTTCATCAGGAGATATCTCGATGTCGTATCCGTCTCTGCAGACGTCGAGCAGCGTGCTGTCCTCCGAGAGCAGTCTTTCCATTTCTTCGTTCACTCCGCGCCTCAGCGCGCCCAGTTTTCCCGCATCTATCGTGTATCCGCACGCGCCTCTGTGTCCGCCGAACTTGTCGAAAAGTTCCCTCTGGGTGTCCAGGACTTTATACAGATCTACAGCATCAATGCTGCGTGCCGTGCCTTTGAGTTTTCCTCCCCCCGCAGGCGTTACTATCGAAACGGGGCGCCCGAGATCCTCTGTCATCCTTCCGGCGACGATGCCAGTTATCCCTTCGTGCGCGTCCTCAGCGTAAATGATCGGGAACAGGCTGCCGCCGCACTGCTCCTGTTCAAGTTCAAGACACTTATCTTCAGTTTCATTCTGTATCGTCTTTCTTTCGCTGTTTATCCTGTTGACTTCTTCAGCCCTGTGCAGCGCGTCTTCTTCAGAATCCGACATCAGAAGCTCAGCCGCGATATCAGCTTCCCTTAACCTGCCGCAGGCATTGATGCGGGGAGATATCCCGAACCCGATATTATGGGAATCATTCGTACCCCATTTTATTCCGGCAACGTCTGTAAGGGCCGCTATTCCCGGCCTTCTCCTCTTATATATCTCCTTCAGCCCGTATTTGACGATCGTCCTGTTCTCGTCTGTGAGAGGAACGATATCAGCCACAGTGCCTATCGCTGCGAGGTCCAGCACTTCGCGGAGCACGTCCCGCCCGAACGCGCCTTTTCTCTGCATCGCCTGCACGAATTTATACGCTGTGCCGCAGCCCGCGAGATGTTCGAACGGATATTCCTGATCTTTCCTGTGCGGGTTTATTACCGGGCAGTCGGGAAGTTCGCCTGCGATCGTATGGTGATCCGTAACGACGACATCAAGGCCGATATCCCTGGCGTGCGTGACTTCGCGCAGCGATGTGCATCCGCAGTCCACAGTTATGAGGACATCAGCGCCCGCGGCTTTTATCCTGTCTACCGCGTCGTTATTCATGCCGTATCCGTCCCTGAATCGCGAAGGAAGGAAATACGAAACATCCGCGCCTGCTCTTGAAAGTGCGGTGTACATTATGCACGTCGCCGTCACGCCGTCCGTGTCGTAATCGCCGTAAATGCATATCTTCCTGCCGCTTTTCACGGCATCCAAAATCAGATCCACTCCCGCCCGCATATCGCTGAGCAGGAACGGATCGTAAGTATGACGAGGCGTGTCGGACAGGAATTCTTCTATATCCGCGTCCGACTCAATGCCCCTTTTTTTAAGCAGTTCTATAACTATTTTATTCATGATAACTCTTTATAAGTAATTCCTGGGATTTACCGGTGTTCCACTTTTGTACACTGTAAAATGGAGATGCGGCCCGGTGGAATCCCCGGTACTGCCCACTCTCGCTATTACCTGCCCGCGCTTCACGTGCTGACCGGAATGAACGAGCAGCGTAGAGCAGTGAGCGTAAAGTGTCACGAGTCCGCTGCCGTGACTGATCATAACATGTTTTCCGAAACTCCCGCCAGATGACGCCAGCGTTACTGTCCCTGACGCGGCGGCATATATCTTTGTTCCATACGACGCGGCTATATCCATTCCGGAATGTTGCTCACGCCCATGGATCGGACATATCCTCTTTCCGAATTCGCATGATACGTACCTGGAATCGCATGGCCACATAAAAGTCCCGCCCGAGTACGTACCGCCGGAACCTCCTCCATAATGCGCCAGCTGATTTGTTTCCTGCTCTGACTCACAGATCTCCTGCTGCAATCTTCTGTTATTTGCATCGACGCTTGCTATCGCCGAATTCAGTTTTGCTGTCTTCGCATCGAGATCTTTCTTCTTTGCTGCGACCTGTTCTTTTTCTCTGGCGAGATCACCTTTCAGTTTTTTCA
>JAZAUJ010000159.1:0-3270 GCA_036342375.1 Anaerovoracaceae bacterium
ATAAGTCCGGCGGCTCCGACAGCAGCCATTATTAACGACAGCGCCGCGCACCGTCCGAGATCGCCCTGCGCGAGCCCCGTGCGCCCGTTCTGCGCGAACGTGTCACGCATGCCTCCGTAGCGGCGCTTCCAGATGAAATACATCACAGGCCCCGTCGCGATGCCTATCATGCCGCCGAGGAAATAATCGGCGCCGTTTATGAAAAATGAAAGCACGGCGACGCACGTCGGGACGACGCAGAGCACTGTTATAAAGCGCCTGCCGCCCGGGATGCGGAATCTGTATTCCTCTTCAGGTATGGTCTTTCTGAGCCTGAGTTCCGCGAGATAAACGAGAATATATGAGCTGACGAGCAGGAACACGTCTACAACGACGACTGTGCTGAACGGCAGTACGCACAGAACGAGGTTCGTGACCGCGACGGACAGCACCGCGACATACGGCACGCCGCGCTTCCGGCCGCATTTCGTGAGTACCGGCGGCGCGAGTTTATCATCCGCCAATGCGAAGAATCCCCGCGATCCGGACGCGATATACGTGTTGTATATCGAGCATTGCGCGAGTATCGACACTATAACGAAAACTACGCTCATGGCCGGCGCCGCGTATTCCGCGAATATCGTCTGGTAACCGATGTTATCCGCTTCCGTCCCCCAGAGCTGCCAGTGCCCGACAGACCCGAGCCCCGCTATCGTCGGGAATATGTATGTGAGCATGATGACCGGCACGGAAATGAGTGTCGCCTTTGGTATTACCTGCGGGTTCTCGATCTCGCCCGCCATCGTGGACATAGATTCGTAGCCCGAATACATCCACATGCCGACGGAAATGCCGGCTCCGATGTAATAGAGAAGGTCGCCCGCGTTTTTGACAGGTTCCGGCGTGAGCGGGCCGATCCCGCTGCCGCTCCAGTTCATGAATCCGAGGACAGCCGCCATCAGGAACACTGCAATGACGACGGCGGAGAGCACGGTGCTCGCGATGCCGACATCATGAACGCCGCGCAGATTTATCGCGGTGAAGATCAGGATCATCGCGGCCTTTAGCAGAAATTCCTGCATTGGCGAAAGGCCCCACTGCCCGGCGGCGTATCCGCCCGCGAGTATGACATAAAGCGTATTGTCGAAATAAATAGAGATCGTGCGCCACCAGCCGGCCTGGAACCCCCAGAATTCGCCGAACGCTTCCTGGACCCACTTGTAATAGCCGCCCTCCTGCGGGCGGACGGATCCGAGCTCGCTCGCGACAAGGCCGAACGGCAGGCCCCAGATAAACGGCAGCACAATAAGCATGATCACTGTCATGCCCGGCCCAGCGGCGGGGATCATTTCCTCTATCCCGTAACATCCGGCCGCGACAAGGCAGAAAATCATGAAGACGGCATTCGAGACCGAAAGTTTCTGTTTCTTAAGACCGTTTTGTTCTATAACTCCGTCCTGCCTTCCATCGCCTTCAAGAGTGTGACTTCATCCGTGTATTCGAGATCGCCGCCCACCGGCACGCCGTGAGCGATCCTCGAGACCCTGATGCCGGACGGCTTTATGAGCTTCGCGATATACATTGCCGTCGCCTCGCCCTCGATATTCGGATTCGTCGCGATAATGATTTCGCTGACATCGCTCTTCTGCGCGCGGAGAATGAGCGACTTAATGTTGATGTCTTCCGGACCCACGCCCTCCATCGGGGAAATGACGCCGTGGAGAACATGATAAAGCCCGTGATATTCTTTTATCTTTTCCATCGCGACGACATCGCGCGGGCTTTCGACAACGCAAATGACCGACCGGTCGCGCGACTCGTCCGAGCAGACAGAGCACGGATCCTTATCGGTCAGATTCCCGCAGACAGAGCAGTACTTCATCTCATGCTTCGCGCGGGTTATGGCTTCGGCAAGCGCTTCCGCCTCTCTGTCGGGAAGCGAAAGTATGTGGAACGCGAGCCGCTGGGCTGTTTTGCCGCCGATGCCCGGCAGCTTTGAAAGTTCCGCGATGAGTTCGCTTAATGGTTCCGCGTAATATTTCATCAGATCAGCCCCGGCGGCAGTCCGAGACTGCTGCTAAGTTCATTCATCTTATTCTGCGATATCTCGTCCATCTGGCGCAGCGCTTCATTCGCAGCCGTCATGATAAGATCCTGCAGCATCTCGATATCGTCGGGATCCACGACCTCGGGATCGATATTGACAGCCGTGATCTGTTTCTTCCCGTTCACTGTCACCCCGACAGCGCCGCCGCCCGACGTCGCGGACTGTTCCATAACGTCTATCTCCGCCTGGAGCTCGTCCATTTTACGCTGCAGCGCCTGCATCTGCGCCATCTGCTGCTGCTGGCTCGGCTTTTTCTTCTTGCCGGCCTTCATTCCTTTTCCCATGGTTCTCTCCTTTATCCTCTGTCAACGTGCATGCCGAGCACCGCCTCGGCATTCTGCGCGACCTGCTCTATCTCCTCATCCGTCAGTACTTTCCCGCCAGTATCCTCGGTCTCAGTAACGACGATGATATTCCTCCTCTTTCCGAGGCAATGCGACGCGAGCTTGTTTTCGAGCACCGTTCTGCATTCATCGACCGCGCCTTTCGCCATCATGCTGCCGCTGACGCGGAATTCAGTCTCGTCCGCGCTCAGGAAAGCCGTGCTCCGAAGCAGCATGGCCATGTGGCCGTCGCTCCCGTCTATCACTTCGTTCACTATTTCGGTCCATATCCCCGCAAAATCAAGCTCGTCCTCACTCTGAGCCCGCTGCTCAGGTGCATTTTCATCATTCCCGGATGACTGCGCCCCGTCCGCTTCGGACGCGCCCGCGCTTTCAGGTACAGCCGCGCCCTGCCCGGGTCCCCCGGCCTGAGGCGCCGGCGCCTTCGGCGAGACCGTCCTCACCGTAACGACCGACCCGTCCGGGCTGTACGTCGCAAGCTTAACGAAACACATTTCGAGTATGATCCGCGGCTGAGACGAACGCTTCACCGTCCTTATCATCTCTGCGATCTCGATTATCGCATTGTTTATCGACGCGACATCCATCATGAGCGCCTGATCCTGGATTCGCTTTGCGTTCTCCGGAGAAGTCCCGAGCATCGCCTGCGGCGAATCTATGAACGTCGCCAGCAGCAGCCTGCGGTAATGCGTCATCAGTCCCTGCAGTATCTGCCGCGCGTGCCGGAAATGCCCTATTTTCAAGGCTTCCTGGGATATCGGCAAAATATTTTTGAATTTTTTTCAAAAAAGGGGTTGACAAACAACACACAATGTTGTATAGTGTAGCCATACCAAACAA
>JAZAUJ010000160.1:0-3270 GCA_036342375.1 Anaerovoracaceae bacterium
CAGGCGCTTTACAATGTCGTGGACAGTATTTTCGTTTCTTATACAGGCGAAGAAGGCCTTACGGCGCTTTCGCTGATCTATCCCATGCAGCTTCTTATGATATCCGTCGGCGTGGGGACGGGCGTCGGTGTGAATTCGCTGATCGCGCGCAGGCTCGGCGCGGGGAGATACGACGAGGCCGACGACGCCGCGAGCTGCGGCATGATGCTGAGCGCCGTGAACTGGATCATCTTCGCGGTCATAGGGCTGTTTTTTTCTGTACCGTTCATGAAACTGTTCAGCGGGAACGCATATATCATCCGCGAGGGCGGCCGTTATCTCGTGATCATTCTCACGATATCGCTGTTCCTGTTTATAGATGTCACAGGCGAAAAGATACTGCAGTCGACAGGCGACACAAAGACGCCCATGTTCTGCGCCCTTACGGGGCAGATCGTCAATGTAATATTCGATCCCATCCTGATTTTCGGGCTTGCCGGATTCCCTGAGATGGGAGTCACCGGCGCCGCCGCGGCAACAGTGTTCGGCCAGTTCTGCGAAACGGTCGTAATTATATATATCCTTAAAAAGAAAAGTCATGAAGTCACTGTGAAGATCAGACGCAGCGCCGTAAGCAAACAGGTATTGAAAGATATCTATGCTGTCGGCGCGCCTTCCATGATCATGCAGTCCATAACTTCGGTGATGCAGTTCGGGATGAACCTTATCCTCGCCGGCCTCAGTTCTACGGCGGTGGCTGTCATGGGCGTATACGGCAAACTCCAGTCATTCGCGTTCATGCCGTGCTTCGGGCTCAGCCAGGGGTTCACACCTATCGTAGGATATAATTACGGAGCCCGCGACAGCGAAAGAATAAAGCAGGCTCTGAAAGAAGCATATAAAGTGAGTTTTACGATAATGACCGCGGCATTGCTCATATTCGAACTTTTTCCGCATCAGCTCCTCTCGTTTTTCAATGCGACGGGACCGATGTATGAGATCGGCGTGCCGGCGGTCAGGATAATGAGCATATGCTATATACCCGCCGCGTACGGTATCGTGTGCGGCGCGTTCTTCGGAGCGATAGGCCGCGCGTTCACGAGTCTGTGGGGCTCGCTCCTGAGAGAACTGATCGGGATACTGCCGCTCGCGTATTTACTGGCTGCAGCGGCCGGTCTGGGCGCGGTCTGGTGGTCACTGCCGCTTGCCGAGGTCATAGGGACAGTGTTTTACATAGTCATGATGAAGAGAGTTTTCAGCAATGAGATCAATATGCTCAAAAAACCGGAAAATTACTGAATGCGGTGTGTACAGCAACTGTCATGATGGTATAATATAGTAACTGTGCGTGAAGTGTAACATTTGCAACAAGGAGTAATGCATAATGAAGTTAGGTATTGATGTCGGCTCAACGACTGTAAAAGTCGTCCTGCTCGACGACGATAACGAAATATTATTCAGCCGTTACGACCGTCATATGTCGAATGTGCTCGAAAAAGCGTCGGAAATGATGCAGGAGCTTTATGACGAATACGGCGATATAGAAGTCAATGCAGTGATAACAGGTTCAGGCGGACTGTCTCTGTCGAAGATAGTCGGAGTTTATTTTGAACAGGAAGTGATATCGTGCTCTAAGGCGGTCGAGACCCTCATACCGCAGACAGACTGCGCTATCGAGCTCGGCGGCGAGGACGCGAAAATAACGTTCTACGGACAGACTATAGAGCAGAGGATGAACGGCACCTGCGCCGGCGGCACGGGAGCGTTCATAGATCAGATGGCCATACTGCTCAATACGGATGCGGCCGGCATGAATGAAGCTGCCAAAGGCATGAAGATGATATATCCGATCGCCGCACGCTGCGGAGTATTCGCGAAGACGGACATCCAGCCCCTTATCAACGAAGGCACATCTATAGAAGATCTGTCCGCGTCGATATTCCAGGCTGTTGTAAATCAGACAATCAGCGGTCTTGCCTGCGGCCACCCGATCCGCGGCAATGTCGCTTTTCTCGGCGGGCCGCTCTCATTTCTGAGCGAGCTCCGCAGGCGTTTCATCGAAACATTGAATCTGTCTCCGGAACAGGTGATATTCCCCGAAAATTCAAAGTACTTCGTCGCGATAGGAGCGGCGATCCTTTCTGAGAAACACGAAAAGCGTTCGCTCAGGGAACTGAATGATATCCTTCACAGCGT
The DNA here is from genome assembly GCA_036342375.1 of Anaerovoracaceae bacterium. GTDB lineage: Bacteria > Bacillota > Clostridia > Peptostreptococcales > Anaerovoracaceae > JALCRY01. The sequence continues at coordinate 2,176 of JAZAUJ010000160.1, forward strand.
AAATCCGGAAGATATGGCCGAAACGAATCATCTCGAACCGCTGTTCAGGGATGAAAGCGATTACAGGACGTTCCGTCAGCGCCACGACAGAGACAGGGTGACACGCAAGGATATCAGGAAGGCCAGGGGACGGCTGTATCTCGGCATTGATGCGGGATCGACCACGACGAAGGCGGCGCTTATAGACGAGGACAGGAATCTCCTGTTCGAGCATTATATGAGCAATGAAGGGAACCCTGTTTCTGCGACGATGCAGATACTCAGGAAACTGTATCCGCAGATACCGCAGAACGCGTTCATCGCGAACACATGCGTCACAGGTTACGGCGAAGGTCTGATAAAGGCTGCGTTCAAGGCGGACATGGGCGAGATAGAGACGATGGCCCACTACAAAGGCGCGGAACAGTTCCTGCCCGGCGTCGATTTCATACTTGATATCGGCGGCCAGGATATGAAGTGCATGAAGATAAAGGACGGCGCTATTTACAGTATTATGCTGAACGAAGCGTGTTCTTCGGGATGCGGCTCATTCCTTGAGACGTATGCCAAATCAGTGAATATGGACACGAAGCAGTTCGCGAAAGAAGCTCTGTACGCCGAAGCTCCCGTCGATCTCGGGACAAGATGCACAGTATTTATGAATTCGAGAGTAAAGCAGGCGCAGAAAGAAGGGGCGACTATCGGCGATATCTCAGCCGGACTTTCGTATTCTGTCATCAAGAACGCGCTTTATAAGGTCATAAAGCTCAGGAACCCGGACGAGGCGGGCGATAAGATCGTCGTGCAGGGCGGTACGTTCCTCAACGACGCCGTGCTCCGAGCGATAGAGCGCATACTGGGCAAAGAGGTCATCAGACCCGATATCGCCGGCGTGATGGGCGCTTACGGCGCCGCTATCATCGCGCAGGAGAATTATGTCGAGGACACAGAGTCGTCCATCATTAACATGGAAGAAATGGACAGGTTCACGATGGAGAATTCGCACGCCAGGTGCGGCGGATGCGAGAACAACTGTCTGCTTACGATAAACAAATTCAATGACGGTTCTAAATTCATAACCGGGAACAGATGTGAACGCGGCGAAGGGAAGCAGAA
>JAZAUJ010000161.1:0-3267 GCA_036342375.1 Anaerovoracaceae bacterium
CACCGAGGCGGATGCTGTAAAGCTGTTCGCCAATACCTACCTCGCCCTCAGAGTATCATACTTCAACGAACTCGATACCTACGCCGAGCTGAAGGGACTCAACACACAGCAGATCATCAACGGCGTGTGCCTCGATCCCCGTATCGGTACACATTATAATAACCCCAGCTTCGGCTACGGCGGATACTGCCTGCCAAAGGATACCAAGCAGCTTCTGGCTAACTACCAGGACGTGCCGCAGAACATGATGTCCGCTATCGTTGAATCCAACCGCACAAGAAAGGACTTCATTGCGGACAGGGTGCTGTCGATGACCGGATATTATGACTATTCAGACCGTGGAGACTACTCCAGCGATTACGAGAAGGAATGCACTGTCGGCGTCTACCGTCTGACGATGAAGAGCGGATCGGACAACTTCCGCCAGTCGTCCATCCAGGGAGTGATGAAGAGGATAAAGGGCAAAGGCGCCACTATTATCATCTACGAGCCTACGCTCGAAGACGGGACGACATTCTTCGGGAGCAGGGTCGTGAACGACCTTGACAAGTTCAAGGAGATGAGCGAGGCGATCATTGCGAACCGCTATGATCCGGCGCTCGATGATGTGAAGGACAAAGTATACACGCGCGATATATTCAGGAGAGACTGATCGCGCAGGACGCTTCCCGCGCCCGCGGATACGTCAATGCAGTGTCACCGGAAACACGGCACTGAAATAAATATAAATCGATGAAAATCATATGTCGACTGGAATCAAATCAAAAAGCTGCCCGGCCTTCGCGGGCAGCTTCTTTTTCTGTTCAGCTATCTTACATATACTTTCGGCAGTCTCTGACCGAACGCGCAGAGTATCTCGTTGTGGATCGTTCCGGTGTATCCGGCGATCTCCTCCGCCGTGATCGAAAGGTTCCCGTCCGAACCCATGAGGATCACCTCGTCGCCGACTTCGACATCAGGCACATCCGTCACATCGATCATGAACTGATCCATGCAGATGTTTCCGGCGACCGGTGCGAACTGCCCGTGCACGATTACCTTCGCGTTCGGCGAATAATCGCGCGGATAGCCGTCAGCGTATCCCACATTGCATGTGGCGATCTTCGCTCTGCCCGGCGCGCGGTATTTCCTGCCGTACCCGACGGAATCGCCCTTGTCTATCCACTTGACCTTCATTATCTGCGCCTTGACCTGCATGACCCTCTTCAGCGGCACCTCGTCCCTGTGGACCTCTTCATCCGAGTACTCTCCGTACAGGATGATGCCCGGGCGTACGTGCGTATAGTAAGTGTCAGGCAAATCGACGACAGACGCGCTGTTCGCGAGCGTCTTGATCTTGAGATCAATGCCGGCCTCTTTCAGATCTTCCACGAACTTCGCGTATTTAGCCATCTGCTCGTGCGAATACGTCTTGTCGCGGCTGTCAGCGGTCGACAGATGCGAGAACATGCCGACGATGTCGAGATCCGGCAGTGCCTGCATTTTCCTGATCTCTCCAACATAATCATCGTCCGGCCTGAACCCGATGCGGCCCATGCCGGTATCGAATCCGATTATGGCCTTTGCCGTCCTGCCCTGCGCCTTTCCGGCTTCGGAAAGAGCTTCGGCAAGTTCCATGGAATCAGTCGCAGCTATGATATCGTACTGCACGACTTCTTCCGCGCATGAAGGCGGCGTAAGTCCGAGTATTATGATCTCGACGCCTTCCGGCCCCTGCTCGCGAAGCTCTATAGCTTCTTCAAGCGTGGCGACCGCGAACATATCGACGCCGTGCTCATGAAGCTCCTTCGCGACCCTTACAGCCCCGCTGCCGTAAGCGTCAGCCTTTACGACGCCCACGATCTTCACGTCGGGCCCGATCTGCTTTTTTATAGATTCAAGATTATAATCCAGATTGCTGAGATTTACTTCGACCCATGCCGGTCTTAATAATTTCTTTTCCATGATTCCGCTCCTGTCTTATCCGTCGCGGGCGCCTGGTGTCATACCCGCCCGCATCATTGTCGAATCAATAATAGCACGAATGGAAAACGCCGGCAATCTCAAACGTGCCGGCATTTTTCCATGAACTGCCGGATGTCCGATCTCATCCGTTCAGCCGTCAGACCGCAGCTTCGCGCTCGTCCTTGATTTTCTTGTATTTCTCCCATATCTTCTCTTCGTCGTCTATGCCGAGGATAACGGGGTCTACGCCGTAGAATTTGAAATCATATATCTTAGACATCCAGTTGGCTTTGCTTCCGTGCGAAAGATGACCGCCCTGGTCGAGTCTCATAGCGATGACTCTGTCGCCCGGCTCGAGCACAGATGCGTATACGCCGTAGTTCGCCGTGGTGCCCGAATATACCTGGATATTCGCATGATCCGCGTGGAAAAGCTTCTTCGCCCTTTCACACGCGAGTATCTCGAGCTGGTCGGCGTATTCGTGCCCGGCCTGGAATCTCGCGCCCGGATATCCTTCAAGCGTTTTGTTCGTGAACACCGAACCCGCCAGTTCCATGACTTCAGGCGGCACAGTGCTCTCGGAAGCTATCATCTCGATATTGTGCTCCTGTCTGTGCAGTTCGTTTTCTACGATCTCATATAATTCCGGATCAGATTTACGGGTATTTTTTAACATGTTGTTCCCCTTTCCGCTCTGTAAGCATTACCACTCTGTATTATTCCGACTTCCTCAACTCTATTATCACAAGACGCCGGCCGCCGTAAAATAAACGCGATTAACATTTCTTTTATCATTTTCTGCATTTATCGGGCGGCGCCGTAATGATGATTCATTTAACAAACTCCTCCAGTTGTCTAAAGTCTGACGGCGGAGATTGCGTTAAAATGAAAATAGCGCAAATGAAAGGAGCATTGATAGCAATGAAAGAGATCTTTATTCCTGAATATCTGCCGAAGAGCAAAAAAGTGCTGAAGGAAATACTGACAGACGAGCAGTACCGCGTCACGCAGGAGAACGGGACGGAGGCTCCGTTCAGCGGCGAATACTGCGATAATTTTGATAAGGGAGTCTATCTTGACGTCACGACGGGCGAGCCTCTTTTCGCCTCGGTCGATAAATATGACGCAGGCTGCGGATGGCCGTCGTTTACGAAACCGATATCGCCCGATGTCATCATCGAGCGTCCGGACGACAGCGAGGGCATGCACCGCACAGAGATCAGGTCGCGCAGCGGCGACTGTCACCTCGGGCATGTGTTCGACGACGGGCCGGCTGAAGCGGGCGGGCGCCGTTACTGCGTGAACAGCGCGGCGCTGAGATTC
>JAZAUJ010000162.1:0-3130 GCA_036342375.1 Anaerovoracaceae bacterium
ATTCGCCGTCCGCTTCCCTGCAGTGCACTACTATCGGCATTTTCAGCTCATTCGCAAGCTGTATCTGGCGTCTGAACCAGTACCTCTGGTCGTCGCGCGGTGAATAATCGTAATGGAAATCAAGGCCTGTCTCTCCGACGGCCCTGACTTTCTCCTTTTTCGCTATCATGCCGATCATGTCCAGTGTCATCTCATCCATGCGGGATGTCTCGTGCGGATGCACGCCCGCTGTCGCGAAGCACCAGTCATATGCCGCCGCGTGTTCCGCGGCGGCCATAGAATCGGCAAGATCCGATCCCGCGTCGACAACATACGCCATCGCGGGATCGTCTTCTATTCCTTTTATTACGGCCGCGCGTTCATTCTCCGTGTAGCCGTCGCTGTTAAGATGCGTATGGGCATCAAAAAGCATCTGTTCAGTCTTCCTTCCTTATGTCACCGGGTTTCCGTCCTCTGCGTCGCTCCCGACGAATTCGCAGCGGAATTTCCCGTCCACTTCATTGTCCGCGAACAGCAGCATGCCGTTCGATTCGAGTCCTCTGAATTTCCTCGGCTCGAGGTTCGTGACCACGACCGTCTTCTTTCCGATGCACTCTTCCGGAGTGTACCAGTCCGCGACACCCGAGATGATCTGCCTCGTCTCATCCCCGATCTTCACCTGGAACACGAGCAGTCTGTCCGCGTCGGGATGCTTCCTGCAGTCCGTTATGACGCCGACTTTCATCTCGAGTTTGTCGAAGTCCTCGAACTTAATCTGAGGCTTACTCAGTTTTTTTTTGCGTTTTTTTCGGCCTCGATCTTCTTTCCGGCCTCTTCCTGAGCCTTCAGCTTCGCCATCGCTTCCTCGCGCTGCTTCCTGCTGATCTCTTCGAGTTCCGCGAGTTCCTTATCAATGTCGAGACGCGGGAATATAGGATCGCCCTTCTTCACTTTGTATCCGGAAGTGAGATCCCATTTTCTCGTATCTTCCCATTCGTAATCCACATCGAGGATGCCGAGCTGCCTCTTGATCTCGTCCGCTGTATGGTGCATGAACGGGAACAGCAGGATCGTGACTATCCTGAGCGCCTCTGCCAGATTGTGCATGACGGTGTTAAGGACTTCCCTGTTCGCCTCGTCCTTCGCGAGCACCCACGGCTCCGTCTCGTCGATGTATTTGTTCGCTCTTCTGATGATCTTCCACAGCGCCTCGAGCGCGACGTTGAACTGGAATTCCTCCATCGCGTCTTCGATCTCATCTACAGCCGTCGTCGAAATGCGGATCAGGTCTTCATCGAATTCCGTTCCTTTCCCGCCTTCGGGGATCACTCCGCCGCAGTACTTCTCGATCATCGAGACTGTTCTCGAAACGAGGTTCCCGAGGTCGTTCGCGAGGTCATAGTTCAGTCTCTTGATCAGGACTTCGTTTGTGAACACGCCGTCCTGGCCGAATGTGTACTCTCTCAGCAGGAAGTACTTCAGCGCGTCGACGCCGTATCTGTCTATCAGCATGACAGGGTCAACGATATTGCCCTTTGATTTCGACATCTTGCCGCCGTCGATGAGCAGCCAGCCGTGACCTCTCACATGCTTCGGGAGAGGAGCGCCGAGCGACATCAGCATTGCCGGCCAGATGATCGTATGGAATCTTACGATCTCTTTCCCGACGAGGTGGTAGTCGGCCGGCCACCATTTTTTGTAGTCCGGGCTGTCTTCGTCAGGATAGCCGAGCGTCGTGATGTAGTTCGCGTCCGCGTCGAACCAGACGTAGATGACGTGCTTATCGTTTATCGGCACGGGGATTCCCCAGTCGAACGATGTCCTCGAGATGCACAGATCGTCGAGCCCCTGCTCGATGAAGTTTATCATTTCATTCCTTCTCGACTCAGGCTGAAGGAAATCTTTGTTCTCTTTGAAGTTTTTCAGCAGCGCGGGCGCGTATTTTGACATTCTGAAGAAGTATGCTTCTTCGCTTGCCTTCTCCACCGGGCGTCCGCAGTCAGGGCAGCATCCGTCGACGAGCTGCTGCTCAGTCCAGAACGATTCGCACGGCGTACAGTAAAGGCCTTCATATCTTCCGAGGTAGATGTCGCCCTTCTCGTACATCTTCATGAACATCTCCTGGACGCGCTTCGTGTGACGCGGCTCTGTCGTCCTCACGAAATCATCGTATGAGATCTCCATCGTATCCCAGAGCTTTTTGACGCCGGCGACGATCTTGTCGACGTACTCTATCGGCGTCATGCCGTTTTCCTCGGCGATCTTCTGGATCTTCTGTCCGTGTTCATCTGTGCCCGTCTGGAATCTCACATCGTAACCCTGCGCCCTCTTGAATCTCGCCATGGCGTCCGCCATTACCGTACAGTAAGTGTGCCCAATATGAAGGTTGTCACTCGGGTAATAGATAGGTGTGGTGATGTAAAAAGTTCCTTTTGATTCTGCCATTTTCTTTCCTTTCCGCCTCCGTATCGAATGAGATACGGCGCTTCGTCTGTTATATATAATATTTATGGTGAGTTATAGAATAACACAATAACAAGTCCTGTGCAATACGGCCGCAGCTTTCGCAGCCCGCCCGCGCTATATCTGTTCCAGCGCGTCCGCGATCACTTCGTCTGTCGTGTCGATGAACGCGCTTACCGCGGGCGAAAGATGCTTCTCGGATCTCACCCCGATACCGAATGTCCTGTGCTTCCTCGGATCCAGAGGGCGGGTCACGACCTTGTCCGGATAATTCACAGTCAGCATCCTGCCTACGAACGACACGCCCATGCCGTTCTTTATCATATTCATCAGCATAAGGTCGTCCGAGAGCGAAAAGCGTATCTTCCAGCTGAGGTTTCTCTCCTCGTCGCTCACATATTTAAGGTTAGAGACTAAACCGTCGCTTGACACTTCAAGGAACGGGTATTCCGCCAGTTCACCGAGCGTTACGCATTCCTTTTCCGCGAGCGGATGCCCGAACGGCAGAACGGCCAGGAGTTCGTCGTCAAACAGTTCTCTTGTCAGGAACGGCCGCTCCGAACCCTCGAACATGTCAATGAATATAACGTCTACTTCACCGGAGAGCAGGGCGTCCGACATCTCCTGGTCGCCCATAGTATCAGCGCGGACGCGCACGCCGGGATATCTGTCATTGAACGTGCCGAGC
>JAZAUJ010000163.1:0-3119 GCA_036342375.1 Anaerovoracaceae bacterium
ACGACGATATCGCCGCACTGCGCCTCTTCCACAGGCACTCTGCTGAGTCCCCTGTAAACGAATACCTGATTTATTTTGCGCTGCTCGACTCTCCCGTCTTCTTTCGCGACGCCTACAGTCTGCGCTTCTTTCAGCACGCCCTGAGTTATACGCCCGATGCCCAGCCTTCCGATATAATCATCGTACGCCAGCGATGATATCTGGAGCTGAAGAGGCTCGTCTCTCTTATCGGGATAAGGACTGCAGTGCTTCGCTATAGTGTCGAACAGAGGCCTGATATTGAAATTCTCGTCGCCCTTGAAATTTTTGTCGATCTTCTTTCCGTCTTTTTCTACTGTTATGCCTTTCAGGTCATCGGGATCATACACAACGACGCCCTGCCTCGCTATGCCGTAGAGTATAGGGAAATCGAGCTGCTCATCGTTCGCGTTGAGATCCATGAACAGTTCATATACCTCATCCACGACTTCGTCGACCCTCGCGTCCTTCTTGTCGAGTTTGTTGATAAGAAGTATCGGGTTCAGTCCCTGCTCCAGTGACTTTTTAAGCACGAACCGCGTCTGCGGCATGGGACCTTCGCTGCTGTCCACCAGCAGGATCACCGTATCCACGGTCTTCATTATTCGTTCGACCTCCGATGAAAAATCGGCGTGTCCCGGCGTGTCGACTATATTTATCTTCACGTCGTCATGCATGACCGAGCAGTTCTTAGAATATATAGTAATGCCGCGTTCGCGCTCTATCGCGTCGCTGTCCATTATGCAGTCGACCACTTTTTCGTTTTCCCTGAATACGCCGCTCTGGTTCAGGAACGCATCCACGAGCGTGGATTTTCCCGCGTCCACATGCGCGATCACCGCTATATTTATTATTTTCTGTCTTTCCGCCATACTCCTGCTATCTTCCCTTCGATTTATTGTGTGCTCCCGGTCATTCGTCCGTTTCTCCGTTTTTCGAGGAACGTTTTCTCCGTTTCGCGAGAGCAGTGACTCCCACGCTGGACGACATTGATTTAATGAATCTGTCCGCGATATCGGCGACAGACTCGGCCGTCATCTTTTCCGGGCCGCTTTCGCATTTATACCACTTCGGTCTGTCTATGTCAAAGTGCCTGAATTTGGCCGCCCATTTTTTCTCGATCCCCATCGTATAAGCGAACGGGAGCGTTTAGCAGAAGAAATCGGGATCAGTCTCGCATATCTTATCTATCTTCTCAGGCTCCGCCGTCTGTATGAACTGCCTGTACCCGAGGACGCGCGCGTAGACATCGGCGCCGTACTTCGTGCGCTTCCTCATATATCTCGTCGTCACGAATCCGGCTAAGGCCGTGACAGCGAACAATATCCCGGCGATAATATCTGTCTGCAGTTTTATGAGCCCGAACAGGCAGATAAATGCGGATACGAGCGTCAGAAGCAGCGAGAACAGATTCCTCGCCAGTTTTTCGCGCTGCGGCACATCGCGCCTGTCAGCCGCGACGAACCCTATGATATATGACGGTATCAGCAGCAATGCCGCGACAACGAATATCAGCAGGAAGAACAGCGAGCCGTACATTACATACAGAATAACGCCGGGGATGGCGACAGCGATAACGCCGAGCGCCGTCGCGAGCAGCCTCGGGAAACTTACAGACCTTGAAAAGACCCTGGTTTTCTTCGAACTGAGAGATTTTCTGAGCTGCTCCCTGCAGATATCGACCTGACCGGCAAGATCACGGCCGGCATCCGAAAGCGCGAGCGTCGTCCTCATGCCAGGGAACAGCGCATTGAAGAATGTCCTCTCATACGGCTTGGCGTCCGCCGGGAGCTCGCGCTCCTTGTATATCGTGAATCCTCCGCCCGGTTCTTCTCCGATGCTTATATAACCGCGGTCCGCCCAGAACAGCAGCAGCGAATAGATATCTCTCCTGTCAGCTCTGCCGTCAACGATATAGCCGTATTCAGCCGGCGTCATCCCTTCGGGCGGTTCGAACTCAAGCTGCTGCATCCGCCTTGGGTCGCGCCCGAATTTGAGATACAGCATTATCAGCAGGATTATTATCAATACGCATATGCCGTATTCGGCGTAATGCATCCACGCTGTAGAGCTCGCGTCGGAGAAATATCCGTCCGGGAGCATGACGCCGACATCTATGCCCTCGCCGTCATCGAGAGCGTCCACGGTGCGTATGGTTATAGTGTTTTCGTCAAGGCTCCATTTTACCTTGTCTGATTTTTCGCTGCCTTCCTTTCCTGCCGAGACCGTGATATTGCCCTTTTTCACAGACTTCGGCATGTCTATCGTCACTTTTGATTTCTCTATCGCGCTGCCCCAGTCATAAGGCAGGATATCATAGCAGAACGAATCGTACTTTGCCGTCCTGTCCTTGTACATCTTCACGCGGTATGTAACGGTGAACGTCTCAGTCCCGTTCATATATTCATCTTTGTCGCCTATGCGTATGACCGTCCTGCCGCGCCTGTTGTATGAGCTGAACGGCGCGCCCTTCACGCCGACATCGGATATCTTCATAGGAAGATTTTCCGTTTTTACGACCTTGCCGTCGCTGTCCCTGTACGTCGCTTCCTGCCGCACTGGGATATTGCGGTAAAGGCAGTGAGTGTAATCGCTGAATCTGACCTTTATTTTTTCAGTGACATACGCGGTATCATTCGTTTTCAGATCTATATCTACGTTGTATGAGATCGTCTTGAAATCCGTGTCATTCGCGCTTGCGGCATGCGCGAGATCCGGTACGGAGAACATCAGCGCCGCGGCCGCAGCAATGCACAGCATACCTTTAATGATTTTTTTCATATATGCCACCTCTAGTCTGTAATGCGCCAGTCTACGGGCTCATCCAGAAATTCATTCGTTTTCGTGAAATATTTTCCCCCGAAAAACCCCTTGTATGCTGAGAGCGGGCTCGGGTGCCTTCCCTTCAGCACGAGATGCGCAGGGTTCGTGATCAGGGACTGTTTCCTCTGGGCCGGGCTTCCCCACAGTATGAACACCATGGGCTTCTCACGGAGATCAAGCAGCTTTATCACGTCGGTGGTGAACTCCTCCCAGCCAAGACCGTGGTGACTTCGTGCCTGATTTGCACGTACCGTCAGTACCGAATTCAGCAGCAGTAC
>JAZAUJ010000164.1:0-3111 GCA_036342375.1 Anaerovoracaceae bacterium
CGCTGTAGACCCGCGAAATAAGATTAATGTCATTCGTTGAATTCGCTTTTTCTATCGGGACAATGCCGCGGCCGGTGAGATGCTTATTGAAGAAATATCCCGTGAGACCGGGCTGGGTGACGAACCATCTTCCGCCGAACTCTTCCAGCGGGAAGACATCGAGATGCGCGAGCTCATGATTTACCGGCATAAGCACCATTATCTCGTCATCATACAATTTCCGCCGGCTGATGCTTTCAGAATATTCGAAGCTGCCGTCGTTCACGACAATGGCAAAATTCGTTTCGCCGTCGCTCAAAAGATCGCCGGGCGCTGCGACACTGCCTTCTCTGAGGTCGAATTTTATCTCAGGATAATCAATGCCGAAACGCATGATCACGTCTTCCAGCCAGTCAATGCTGAGATTTCTCACAGTATGGAGCGAGACACGCTGCTCCGAGCGCTGCCTCACCGCGTTTATTTTTTCCTTGAAATTGTCGATAGCGTAAAGGTGATCGTAAACAGCCGGCATGATCCGCTCGCCGTCAGGCGTGAGTCTGGCGCCTTTTTTGTCTCTGATAAGAACTTTAAATCCGAGATTCTGCTCGAAATTATTTAGCATATGAGTAACAGCCGGCTGCGTATATCCGAGGGCGTCCGCGGCCGCTGTCAGACTTCCTTTATCAACGATAGTCGCGAAAACTCGCAGTGTCTTCTCGTCCATAAGAATATCATAAATTAAAATTATTGATTTATCAATGAAAAGTTAGAACTAATCATACAATTTAAACAGCTTGTATGTTTTTCACTGTTTCGATGACATCTTCATTGAGAACGCGCTTCGCGTCGAATTTATTGATATAGAACGCAATGTCCACGGCGTATCCGATGCCGACAACATAGATGAGCGTCCCGACAGATATCTTCGCGCCCATGAGCCAGCCCAGAACCAGTACAGAAGCTTCAAGAAGGATCCGCACCTGTCCGACGGTGAGTTTCGGGATGCGCTTCGCAAGTCCGATCATGAGCGAGTCGCGCGGACCCATAGCGAACGCGCTGTCGCAGATGTAATAGGAGCCTATGCCGGTGATAGCAATGCCGATCAGCATGATAACGATCCCGGTCCCGAGAGAACCGGCCGTCTGCATGACACCGAGTTTGTCGAAGAGGGTGATATAGAGGCCGATGACGAAGCAGTCGCCGAGCGTGCCGAATCCTGTCTTTTCTTTCATGAGAATGTCGACGACAAGGACCACGATGCCTATGATATCGTTCCACAGGCCGTAATTTATACCTGTAAGATTCTCAAAGCCCACATTCAGAGCCATCCACGGCGCGAGTCCTATATTAGCCTGCACAGTAAAATACAGACCGACAGCGCACAGGAAAAGCCCGACATTGAGCTCGGCGAATTTCACTAAATAATCGCGTCCGCAGTTCTTCGGAAAGTAACTTTTCTTGTTAGGATATTCATCTCTCGTCAGCCGCAGGATATTTTTCATAGTTCGATTTTATAACAATTTGCGCTCCAGTCAATATAGACGCGGGTAAAATGTCAAAATATTTTTTCTATTATGTATTTCTTTCATGACTGCCGAATGAAAACTGCTGTTACGGGCATTGATATGAAAAGGTCGTAATTACCGAAAATATTATGATAAAAGTGTTGACAGTGCGGCGGCATAATGGTAAATTATATTTAGATTAGCACTCGAATACAAAGAGTGCTAACAGGGAAGAGGCGGTTATATGGATCTCAATGAAAGAAAACTGAAAATCCTGCAGGCCATCATCAGGGACTATGTACAGACAGCTGAACCTGTCGGGTCCAGGACTCTTTCCAAGAAGTACGATCTCGGAGTCAGCCCCGCGACTATACGGAATGAAATGTCCGACCTTGAAGATATGGGGTTCCTGACGCACCCGCACACATCAGCAGGAAGGGTGCCTTCGGAGAAGGCATACCGTCTTTACGTTAATGAAATGATGACGAAGCGGGATCTTTCGCAGGATCAGAAAGACAGAATAGCTCACGAGCTTTATGATAATGTAACGGAGCTCAATCAGACTATCGAACACGCGGCAAATGTGCTGTCCGAGATAACGAACCTCATGGCATTCGCGATGACGCCGAACGAGGAACACGAGACGATAAAGTTCATCCAGTTCCTCCCGGTCGATGAGAACACGATCGTGCTCATGATAGTATCCGAGGACGGAAAGGTACAGAACAACGCGTTCAGAGTGAATTGCGATTATGACGACGATATGCTGAAGATCCTGTCGAAGTCCATGACATACGATTACAAGGGCAAGACGATCAGCGAAGCGCTTACGGGAGATATAATCACAACATTCAATACTGATATAGAAGCGATGCAGAACATACAGAGAAATGTCATGCCGAGCTTCATGAGGACGCTTGAGAAAATGCTCGACGCCCATCTATATATGGACGGGCTCATGAATATTTTCAATATCCCCGAATACAGCGATATCGACCGCGCGAAGATGTTTATGGAGCTTATAAACAAAAAGGATGACTTCAAGAAAAAGCTCATAGAACGGGATGACGGACTCATTATCACGATCGGGACCGAAAATCAGGACGAGGATATGAAGGATGTCAGCCTCATAACAGCGACATACAAGGTCGACGGCAGGACCGTCGGAAAGCTCGGCGTGATAGGGCCGACAAGGATGCGATATGACAATATTACATCAGTGATAGATTATATTACAGATAATCTGAGTTCAACATTCAAGATGATAGGAGGCGATGGACCGGATGACGGAGATGAAGACGGATAGCGCAGCGGAAAGCATGGATCGGAAACCTGAGAACGAAGACATTCCTGAACAGGAATGCGACGGGACCGAAACAGAAGCCGGAACCGCTGAGAACGGCGCCGAAGATACCGCGGATGACGATGCGGAAGAAAAGAACGAAAGCGAAGAAGGAAAGGAAGAAAACGAAGAAGAAACAGACGGAAGCGATGATGACGCCGGCGAGGAAGACGAAGACCTGAAGACAAAGTACTTAAGGCTCGCGGCTGACTTCCAGAACTTCAAGAAACGGGCGGCAAAGCAGAGGAGCGACACGCTCGCGTTCGCAAACGCCGAAATAGTAAA
>JAZAUJ010000165.1:0-3109 GCA_036342375.1 Anaerovoracaceae bacterium
GAGCGCCCGGGCTTCCTCTACCGTTGTTGCCATACCGCCCCACTCGAAACCGTACAGTTTCGCGAAGCGCTCCATAGTGAACTCGCCCGCGTCGAGCATCCATTTCTCGGGAGCCGCCCCCTGGAACATGAAGTACAGTTTCTTTCCGGACATACTGCCCTGAGGCACATTCCCGTAAAAACGGTCGAGCATATTGCGGACACTTCCGCAGATATTGTGCCAGTATACCGGCGAACCAATGACAACGACATCGGCTTCATTCATTTTGGCGGTCACATCGTCCAGCTGATCTCCGGGCAGCGTCTGACCGTACGCATTGATGCGGTAATCAGTGAGAGACAGCGTTTCGTACTGCCCGGCGCCGAAAAACGCCTTCGCGAGGCGCGCTGTCGAGCCGTTCTTATTCGGACTTCCGTTTATAAATAGTGATTTCATGGTTTCCTCCTTTGTTTAATTATATATCAATGCCTAAATCTGTCTGTTCCAGAACGCCGCGGCGTCGTCGATCCATCCTTCGGCCGCCGTGCCGGTCCCGAGCCCGAACCCGTGCCGGAGCCCGGGGTAAACGTGGAACTCTGTCGGGATCCCGAGCCTGTCCAGCCGCTCCAGCCTTCTGCGCATCCCGCGCCATGAGGCGATGCCGTCGGCCGTCCCGACGCACGCGTACGCAGGAGCGTCGGCCGGAGAGCACTCATCATAACCGGTATACTGCATTATCACGGCCGAAGCCTGCGGCATGAGGCCGCTGAGAGCGGACCTGTCCCCGGACCGGGCCGCGGCGGCATCGCGCCATCCGGCGCATTGTCTGCCGGTGAGGCGCGCGAGATCATCCGCGTTCCCGAGCGCCGCCGCCATCCGCGCGCCGGCCGAGCCGCCCCACAGAGAATAACCGAGAGGATCGACGCCGAGTTCCCGGGCGTTATCCTCGATGAAACAGAGCGCGCGGGCAAGATCTTCAAACGGCGAATCAGGCCTGTATATCATGACGAACGCATTGAGGCCGCGCCGGCTCAGTTCAAGCGCGTGAGGGAAACTGTCGTGCATTGCGGCGACATAACAGAAGCCGCCGCCCGCATTGATGACCGCGAAAGGCGCGCCTGCCTCCCCTCTGAGGAAGAACAGGCCCGTGTATCCTTTTTCCGGCCGCACGCGCCGCTCTTCTCTGCTGTAGACGGGATAGAATATCCGCTCTCCCCGCATGCGGCGCTCGTAAAGATCGTTCAGTACCTCCGCCGTCTTTTCAGGGCGGAACTCCGAATACCACAGATATACGCGGCTGCCTGTCAGGTCTTCAAGCGTCATGTCCTCCCTTACCTGCATGTCGACAGGGAACAGAAGGCGCGCGAAGCCGGAAAACTCCGGTTCGCTCAGCACATCGCCCACTGTTGACATTGTCGTGAACCTTTCGCTCATTTCACCGGACCCCTTTCCTTCCCGGTCAGCTTCTTTCGAAATCGGTGCTGACGCTTTTTTCTTTCCAGCGGCGCAGTTCGGCGAGCCTGTTTTCGAGCACGGTCTCAGCCTGGCCGACAGCGTCGCTGTCGAGCAGCAGCCTGAACGGCGGGTCATCCGAAAGCGCCGCAGATACGATAACTTCGCCGCACTTCGCGGGATCGCTGTTCTGGTCGTGCCTGTTGTTTATAAGCTCTTTACGGTATGAGGCAGCAATGCCGTCATACGCTGAGATTTTCGTTTCGGTGCCCTGCATGCGCCCGTCGAAAAATCCGGTGCGCATCGCTCCCGGTTCCACGAGCATGACGCGTATACCGAAAGGCTCCGCTTCCTTCTGCATTGCTTCCGAAGCAAGCTCGAGCGCCCCCTTCGCGGCTGAATAATAGCCGTTCCCGAGCGCTCCCCTCACGGCGCCGATAGATGTTACGTTGATAATAAGGCCCCCGCCCTGCTCTCTCATCCGGGGCAGGACCATGCGGGCGATATCCATAGGAGCGAAGAACACTTCCTCGAAAAGCTGCCTGACTTTATCGGGCTCGCTCTCCTCTATCGCCGCGCGGTAGCCGTGTCCGGCGTTGTTCACAAGGACATCTATATGCCCGAACTTTTCATACGCGCTCTGAAGCGCCGCCTTCGCCGTATCGGCGTCGGCCAGGTCTAGCGGCAGCGCGAGCGCTCTCCCGGGGTACTCGCTTTCGAAATGGCGTACGCGCTCACTGTCACGCGCTGTAACGACGGCGCAGCCGCCTCTGCTGAGCACGGCGTCCGCTATTCCGCGGCCAAGCCCGCTCGAACAGCCTGTAATGAATCATACTTTCATCCCGAACACCTCCTGTTACTCATTTCTGATGAAATTCGTGCTTATCCGCTTTTCCTGCTCAGGTTCCTTTATACCTGCCGCCCGGCCGGCTTCAATGCTTTTCAGCATCCAGGCCATGTTTCTTCCGAGCACGCGCATGACCTGCATGCCTTCGTCGTCCTTCTTCACATCGTCCGGCGTCTGTCCGTGCACCATATTCCAGTATCTCGAAGATACGACAGGCATCTGCGCATACATCAGATATTTATTCAGTTCTTCAAGCGACGATGTCGTCCCGGCGCGCCTTGCTGACACAACGGCTGCAGCCGGCTTCAGCCTGAAACGTCCGAGACCGCCGAACTGATCCGCATAAAACGCGCGCGTCATAAACGAGAGCATCTGCGGCGCCGCCGACGCGAAATGGACAGGGGCGCCGAACACGAACCCGTCATAATCCTTTGCGGCTTCCAGGAATTCATTGACGATATCGCCGTACTGGCACTTTCCTTCTTTGAAACACTGTCCGCACCCGAGACATCCTGGCATCGGCCTGTTCCCTATCCAAAAATGATCAGACGATATTCCTTCTTTTTCGAGCGCGCTGCCGACCTCGCAGAGAGCGGTATATGTGCAGCCTTTTCTGTGCGGGCTGCCGTTAACGAGCAGTACTTTCATGATCTGACACTTCCTTTCGCCCTGTCCGGGCAATCCATTATTCTTTCTGAATATATCATACACAGACCCGCAGGCCGTGTACAATATCTATTCCGTATTCCGCTATGCGCCGCGCGTATAGCAGATTGCATACTTTCTACTGTACTCCGGCGCCGGCCCGGCCTATACTCTAATTGAAATCAA
>JAZAUJ010000166.1:0-3096 GCA_036342375.1 Anaerovoracaceae bacterium
ACCGAATAGGGCACTGACCGGGAAGAGTAAGGCGGCGGCACCTGTACAGAGAAAAGAGCGCGAGGCTGAGACGCTCTTCAGGAACGTACCGTCCGAATGTCGCCCGCGAGCCCGCAGCTGAGAGTGCCGCGCATCGCGCGGAATAAAGGTGGTACCGCGGAAATATCCGTCCTTTAACGGGGGCGGTTTTTTTATACATATAAGGAGTGTGCAGAAATGAAAAAGAATCTCGCGAAAACATACGATCCAAAGTCATTTGAAGACCGTATCTACAAAGAATGGGAAGAAGGAGGCATGTTCCGGGCGGAACGCGATCCGGACAAAGAACCGTTCACTATAGTCATGCCGCCGCCGAACATTACGGGCAAGCTCCATATGGGGCACGCGCTCGACCAGACGCTGCAGGATGTCCTTATCAGATGGAAGAGGATGCAGGGGTACAGCGCTCTGTGGGTGCCGGGGTCCGACCACGCCAGCATCGCGACGGAAGTCAAAGTCGTGAACAGACTCAAAGAGCGCGGCATTGACAAGCACGAGCTCGGCAGGGAGAAGTTCCTCGAAGAAGCATGGAAGTGGAAAGAGGAATTCGGCGGCCAGATAACGAATCAATGCAGGAAACTCGGCGATTCGTGCGACTGGAGCCGCGAGCGCTTCACGATGGACGAAGGCTGCTCGAATGCCGTGCAGACATTTTTCATAAATCTGTATAAGAAAGGATATATCTACAGAGGCAACAGACTTGTCAACTGGTGTCCGGACTGCGCGACGACGCTGTCGGATATCGAAGTCGAGCACGAGGACGTGAACGGCGAATACTGGTACTTCAGATATCCCGGAGCGGACGGGAGCGAGGGCATAGTAGTCGCGACATCGCGCCCGGAGACGATGTTCACGGACGTGGCCGTAGCTGTGCACCCCGATGACGAGAGATATAAGGATATGATAGGAAAGACCGTCATGATCCCACTGCTCAATAAAGAGATCCCGGTCATCGCCGACGAATATCCTGATCCTGAAAAGGGAACGGGCGCTGTCAAGATCACTCCGGCCCACGACCCGAACGACTTTGAAGTCGGGCAGAGGCACGATCTCCCCTGCGAGTCATGCATGAACATGGACGCGACCATGAACGAGAAGGCCGGAAAATATGAGGGCATGGACAGGTACGAATGCAGGAAGGCCTGGGTCCGTGATCTCGACGAGGCCGGTTATCTCGTGAAAACAGAGCAGATGAGCATCCCGGTCGGGACGTGTTACAGATGCCACACGGCGGTCGAGCCGATGCTGTCCGAGCAGTGGTTCGTCAGGATGGATGAACTTGCGAAACCTGCCATCAGGATCGCGAAAGACAAGGAACTGATACACGTGCCTGAGAGATTCGAGAAGACATATCTCTACTGGCTCGAAAATATAAGAGACTGGTGCATTTCCCGCCAGCTCTGGTGGGGGCACAGGATCCCGGCGTATTACTGCGATGACTGCGGCGAGATGACGGTCGCGGCGGAGGCGCCTGAGAAATGCCCGAAGTGCGGGAGCACGAACCTGCGTCAGGACGAGGATGTCCTGGACACATGGTTCAGCTCGGCGCTGTGGCCGTTCTCGACGCTCGGCTGGCCTGAAGAAACGGAAGATCTGAAATACTTCTATCCGACGTCGGTGCTCGTGACAGGATACGACATCCTTTTCTTCTGGGTCATCAGGATGACGACGACCGGCATGGAAGCCATGGGAGAAACACCGTTCAAATATGTATATCTCCACGGCCTCGTAAGAGACGCTCAGGGCAGGAAGATGAGCAAATCGCTCGGGAACGGGATCGATCCTCTCGAGATGATAGACAAATACGGAGCCGACGCGCTCAGGTTCATGCTGATGAGCGGCGTGACGCCCGGGAACGACATGAGATTCCAGATAGAGAAGCTCGAATGGTCTAGGAACTTCGCGAACAAGCTCTGGAACGCGTCGAGATTCGCGATCATGAATCTTCAGGATGATGACGGGGAATTCCTGGAGACGGCCTCCCCGGAAAGCGCATTGCTGAAAGACGAAGACAAATGGATCATCTCGCGTGTCAGCGAAACGGCGAAGACGATGACGGAGCAGATGGACAAGTTCGAGCTTTCGCTCGCCGCCCAGTCGATATACGAACTCATATGGAATGAATTCTGCGACTGGTATATCGAGATCGTGAAGAGCAGGCTCTACGGCGATGATGAAGAGGATAAAAAAGTTGTCAGGATGGTGCTGCTGAGGGTGCTTAAGGATATCCTGAGACTGCTCCACCCGTTCATGCCGTTCATTACGGAAGAGATATGGAGCGTGCTCCCGCATGACAGATATCTTATCAGTGAAGCCTGGCCGGAGTATGACCCGGAGGATTCGTATCCTGAAGAAGAAGCGCTGCTCGATGCCGCGATGAGCGCGGTGAAGGCTGTCCGCAACATCAGGGCCGAGGCTGAGGCGGCGCCGAAGAAGGAACTCAGCGCGATGATCATGCCGGTAAAAGGCAGCGAGGACACGGTCAGAAAGTGCGAAAGGTATATCGCGGATCTCGCCAATATCGTTTCGATAAGTTATGTGAGCGATAAGGCGGATGTGCCGGACGAAGTCATGTCGGCCGTCACGCCGCAGTGCGAGATATTCGTCCCGCTCGAAGAGCTCGTCGATTTCGAAGAGGAGCTGAAGAGGCTGAGAGGCGAAGAAAAGCGCCTCGAAGGCGAAGTGAAGAGAGCGGAAGGAAAACTCGCGAACAGGGGCTTCACTGAGAAAGCTCCGGAAAAGATAGTGAATGAAGAGCGCGAAAAACTCGCGACGTATAAAGATATGCTCGAAAAAGTGCGTGAGAATATCGCGATCGTGGAGAAAAAGGCATGAAGACCGCTGTTGAGAAAATAGGCGAATTCGGAAAGTTCGGGAGTGTGCTCGTACTCGAGCGCATTTCCGGACTTATGAAAAGGCTCGGCGATCCGCAGGAGCAGCTGAGGTGCATCCATGTCGCCGGAACGAACGGGAAAGGATCCGTCTGCCGGTATATATATGAAGTGCTCGAAGCCTGCGGCTACAAAGTCGGGATATACACATCGCCGTTCATAGAGG
>JAZAUJ010000167.1:0-3062 GCA_036342375.1 Anaerovoracaceae bacterium
CGAAAAAACATGCGCAGAGACCTAAAGACCGCCGCCCGTCCTCGCTTCGAATAAAAGAAATACAAAGTGCCGGGGGAGGGCATTTCTGCTCCCGCCCCGGCACGCATCACAGAGTCTGTATTACTGTACGATTTTATTTCGATGCCGCCTGCAGATCTTCAAATGAAATACTCATGTCTTCCGGCTTCCCGACCTTCCTCGTCACAGGGAGGGGACCCTGGTTGAAGTTCAGGCTGAGGACGCCCGGGTTCGAATACTGACCTGCAGGATCTGCAAGGTACTTGCAGCCGATGAGCTGCTCAAGATCGAGATCCGCGTATGCGATGCCTTCTTCGTCCGGCGCGAGTTCATCGCCGATGGACAGACCGTTAGGCCCGAAGATCCTCGTGTGGCCGCTTCCGACCTTCATGAACGAGCGCTGGAAATCGTTTTCCGCTATCGTATCCATCATTTCCTGAGTATAGATCTGGCTTACCATTATGCAGAATGTCTGAGTGGCTATGGCGTAGTATCTCGCGAGCGTTTCGCACGGGATGGCCGCCATCAATGCGTTTTCGTCAGGCAGGAAAGAAGGCCATGACGAAACGTGGACCTGCTCGTTCAGAGAGTTCATCGCCGCCGCGTTAAGCGGGACGATGTGCTCCCAGCACATCAGGCCGCCGAGCCTGCCGATCTCTGTGTCGAACACGGGCATCATGCTGCCGTCTCCTTCGCCCCAGACTATCCTCTCGGAGCTCGACGGCTTGAGCTTGCGGTGCTTGCCCATGAAATTTCCTCTCGGATCAAACCACATCTGTGTGAGATAGAGGCTTCCGCCTTCCTTTTCTGTTCCGGAAATGCAGACATAGACTTCATTCTTTCTCGCGGAAGCGGCGAGTCTTGAAACAGCCGGGCCCGGGATCTCTACGGCGTTTTTGTAAAGTCTTTCATAATATTTCTGTCCGTAAACGCACGGATCTCCCATCCAGATCCACCAGGGGTATCCCGGGATGTATCCTTCCGGGAAGGCCACGAGTTTCGCGCCGTGCGACGCGGCTTCGTCTATGAAACCGCAGGCCTTTTCGACTGTACCGTCAATGTCGAGATAAACAGGTGCTGCCTGGACAGCAGCGGCTTTGAATGAAGGGTATTTCCTATCCATGGTATTCCTCTTTGTTTTAATATAAACTACATGATTTGCTATAGTAAAACAATTATTTTTCATAATAGTACAATAATTACTTTACAGTGTCAAGCGTTTCCGCGGGTCAGCATTGAAAATATCTGACAATACAAACGGCATAATTTCAATGTTTTTGGGGTGCTGCATCAGACTTATCATATTTTTTTGAAATAACGATTGACATTGCAAATACATTGGTGGTATAAAAGAATTATAAAATTCGTATAACGAAATAGTTGGTTCAATATACGAAACAACTAATACAGCCGAAAGGATCGGAAAAACACACCGGAGCTATCCGGCGGAACAGATCCCCGGGCAGAGAGGAGCAGTACAAGATGAAAGAAATTCGACTGCATGGACGCGGAGGACAGGGTGTCGTAAAGGCTTCCCAGATCGTAGTCAGAGCCGCGGTCGCAGGCAACAAGTTCAGTCAGTTCATTCCGTTCTTCGGTGTTGAGAGAAAGGGGTCGCCGGTATTCGGCTATCTCCGTATTTCAGATTCCGAGATAAGAAGAAAAACTCAGATCTACGAGCCGGATGTATTGGTTATTATGGATGATTCCCTCGTTTCGCTTCCGGCTACTTTCGAAGGCCTTAAGGACGGAGGGATCATAGTTATCAATTCGACAAAGTCGGATGATGAACTTCAGATCCCTTCGCAGGCGGGTCCGGTAGCGAAAGTTGACGCGACGGGCATCTCCACAAAGCTCTTCGGAAGGAATATCCCGAACACGGCTGTGCTCGGAGCATTTGTCAGGGCGACAGGGCTTGTAGACAAAGATCTGCTTTTCGCTGAGATCGAAAAGACATTCGGAGCCGATAACCGCAAGGCGGCGGAAACGGCGTATGAACAGACAGTTGTGGAAGAGCGTAAATAGGGGAGGAGGATAAAAATGGCACAGTATGAATACAAGACTCCTATTGGAAATGACGGGATGTATGTGCTCGACACAGCGAGCTGGCGTATTGTACGTCCTGTTATGGATAAGTCAAAGTGTATCGAATGCGGCATGTGTCTCGCTTACTGCCCGGTCCGCGCGATCGTAGGCACGGAAGATAAGAAATTCAGGATCACCTATGATTACTGCAAAGGGTGCGGGATATGCGCTGAAGAATGTCCTAAGAAGGCTATTGATATGATACCGGAAGGGGAGGCAGAGTAATGAAAGAAATAAAGGTACTTACAGGAAATTATTCCGCTGCAGAAGCGGCGGCGCTCTGCCGTCCGGACCTCATCGCGGCATATCCTATTACGCCGCAGAGCTCGGTAGTAGAACATCTGGCAGAGTTCGTTCATGACGGAAAAATCGATTCGAGAATGGTGCAGGTAGAAAGCGAGCACTCCGCGATGAGTGTTGTTCAGGGCGCCGCGGCGGCGGGCGGCCGCGTGTTCACGGCGACGAGCGCGCAGGGCCTCGCATTGATGTATGAGCCGTATTTCAGGATGTCAACGCTCCGTTTCCCGATGGTCATGGCCATCGCCACAAGAGAGATGACATCCCCTGAAACTGTCTGGAGCGGCCAGCAGGACGCGATCTCTGTGAGAGACGCGGGATGGATACAGATGTTCTGCGACAGCAACCAGGAAATAGTCGACATGGTCATCCAGGGCTATATGATCGCTGAGGACAAGAGAGTGTGCATCCCTGTCAACGTTTGCTATGACGGATTCTACAGCTCCCACCTCACGGAAGGCGTTTTTCTGCCTGAGCAGGAAGAAGTAGACGACTTCCTCCCGCCGATCGCGCCTGACTGTCACCCTGTACTCGATCCGGACGACCCGCTGTCGCTCGACCCGATGACACCGGGAGATCTGATGCTTAAATACAGGAAGAACCACCTCGAGGCCATGAACGCGGCGCTCGACGTGATAGAAGAAGTAGATAAGAAGTTCGCG
>JAZAUJ010000168.1:0-3043 GCA_036342375.1 Anaerovoracaceae bacterium
ATCCTGTAAAGGCAATATATATTATCGATGACGGCTTTGATCTGCGCCGGTATCGTATACCAGTAGACCGGCATTGCGAATGCGATAACGTCCGCCTCAAGGATATCGTCAGCGATATCATTGAACGGATTGTCGAACGCGCATGGCTTCCCCGTCTTGTAACATCCGAGACACGCCCTGCATCCGAGCGCGCCGAGTTCTACGGCATCGACAGTCTTTACATCAAAACCGCGCCCTGAAGCGGCGTCAGCGAAAGCGCGCGCAAGTATATTGCTGTTCCCATCTTTACGCGGACTTCCTGTTATTACAATCACTTTTTTACTCATTGCGGACTCCTTTCAAAAATCTTCTCATTCTGAAACAGCTTCCGGGGCTAGTATGAGCATCACCAGTATAATCAGCAGAGCGGCTATCCCCGATATCGCTATTTTGTTCGCAGCAGCTATTCCCATTCAGATCAACTCCTTGTATTTGATAAAATCGGAACGCGTCTTCACTGGCACGACAGTCCTGTTTCCGCAACTTCCGTACTCGAATGCGAACATGCATCCGTCCTCCGGACGGACGTCTATGCCCTTCCGTTCCGCGTTCCTTAAAACAGCGTCGGCTTTTACGAGCAGCACATCCATGCCGAACGAGTCAGGGACATTGATATCCGGAAATTCATTTTTCAGAAACGAAAGTTCCTCCGTTATTTTCCTGGGATCATCGAAAAGACTTTCGCCGAAATATTTTACGAACGATTCCGTCGACTCGTCTGTCATCCCGTCCACGAGCATGACTGCCGCAATGATCTTTATATCTTTCTTCTCCATAATTATTCCTGAATATCGCAGATGAATTCTCTGTTATCGCTGTCTATAAGTCCTTCTTTTACTTCACGCCCGAAGACATCGCGAAG
The DNA here is from genome assembly GCA_036342375.1 of Anaerovoracaceae bacterium. Classification (GTDB taxonomy): domain Bacteria; phylum Bacillota; class Clostridia; order Peptostreptococcales; family Anaerovoracaceae; genus JALCRY01. The sequence continues at coordinate 902 of JAZAUJ010000168.1, forward strand.
GAGCCCTGCTATCTCAGCTCTTGCAGCTAATATTTCATCGAGATTTTCTTCAAAGCCGTCCATGATAAACAGTATGTCTTTTGTATCTTCGCCTATCTTTCCTTCTTCGCTCTGTCTCCAGATCCATCTTCTGGTCCTTATCTTATTGCCGGTCGCGTACACGACTTCGCCCGCTTCTACAGGCTCGCGCTCCTCGGCATTGAACGGAAGAAACGTATCGTTATCCGTCGATACTCTGACGGCGAATTTACCGTCCGTCATCGTGTCGAGATCGTGCGCTCCTATCGGAATATAATGAAGAAGCGATACCGCATTGCCGAGGTCAACGACAGGGTTAATATAAGGCATGCCTTTTTTCTTGGCAATGCGAGTGAGCAGAGCTTCTATGGACGACATATATTTGTTCGGGTTTATGCCAAGCGAACGGAAACATTCCCTGTACGGTCTGAGTTCCGGCTCTTCTTTCACCTTCTTCCCCTCAAAATGGCGCTCGCAGGAATCTATCGCCGCTGTGAGAAGATCTTCTATCTCAGGATACTGCTTAGAATTATCAAGTCCATAGACACTTACAAGCCCGAATTTCGCATTTGGCATGCGTTCGAACACATCGCCTGTAACGTAAAATTTCATGTTTGTGCCCCCTTTCAGTCTACAGCCCCGCCGCGAGCAGCGCCGCGCCTTCAGCGGCGCAGTACTCCGGTTTTTCATATAATATGACTTCCGTCCCTATTCCCTGCTCTATCAGTTCGCAGACCGCGGTGTATCTCGCAGCGCCGCCCGTCAGGACAGCCGGGGCCTTTACCCTGAAGCGCCCCTGCGTACATTCGAGCACTACATCTGTATAAAGCAGTTCGGCGGAATGTATTATATCGGCCGTGGGTATCTCGTCATTTTCCATAGACTTAAGTTCGTCGGCAGCGAACACCGCGCATGACTCTTTCAGATCGATATTCTCGCTCCAGTTAGCTCCGATCGTTTCTATGTCTTCGCAGTCTATGTCGAGCGCGTCCGCGGCCATTTCAAGAAATCTGCCCGAGGCTGTCACGCAGTCATTGTTCACCGCGTACATGTCTATATCTCCGCGTCTGTTCAACGTATAGAACCTGCAGCCTTTCGCTCCGAGATCTATTACTGTCCGCGCCCCTGTCACTCTCGACGCCGCTGCCTTCACAACGCATTCCTGCGTCTCATAGACATCGGAAACGCCGCTGGCTTCCGACGCCCCGGGTCCGCACGCTGCTGCCCCCTGAAGCATATCCATTTCTATCCCAACAGTATCGTGGATCTTTCCGAACGCTTTGAGGACGCCTATTGCGGGATCGCTTTCGGACCTGACAGAAGCCGAAGCGACGACTTTCCCCGATCCGTCTGTAACTACCGCCTTTGTGAAAGCGTATCCAATATCGATGCCGCCGTACAGCGTCATGCCGCGAAGCTCATCGATGCTGAGATCCGTATTTCCCTTTTCCGTGCTGTCCTGCCCGGGAGGATCTTCATTCTCCTCAGCCGGAGCTTCTTCTGTTTCAGCGCCTTCCTGCATTGATTCTTCAGGCTCTTCCTTTTCATATTCAGAACTGTCGAGACTGCCGCCCATGCGGACGCACGGCTCCTGTCCGAGCAGTTCTTCCGCGTACCAGTTCATGAGTTCGTCGAATGTAAGATTCCCTCCCGGGAGGTCGAGATTTCGCACAGTGCCGCATTTCTCGCTCGTGATCTTCTGTTCCGCCGTGAACGCGAAGGTGAACCTTCTCAGGAAATCCTCGAGCAGAAGATCCTTGCCGGTATACGCGGTATATTCCTGCATGAATCTCACGAGCTCCGCCTTGTACTTCATGATCGCCGCCCGGTCTCCCATGTACGGAAGGTCGATATAGAACAGGAATTTGAAGTCCTTCCCGGCCTTCAGCATGTCATAGGCGCGCTCGGCTGTATCATTGCAGCCGGGGATGATAAGCTCATCAATGTGCCTAGCCCTGCAGTACGAAAGTATCTCGCGCGCGTATTTTATAGCGCGGACGCGCACGATATCGCTGTCGCCCCCGCTTTCAGGTATTTCCTTATCGATAAAGACGCACTGTCCGCCGAGGGCCTGCATGAGTTCGACGGGTGCGTATTTACATGTATATCCTATCAAAGGTATCC
>JAZAUJ010000169.1:0-2998 GCA_036342375.1 Anaerovoracaceae bacterium
CGTTATCGAGCTGGAATGATGAGACTCCGAGATCGAGGAGCGCCCCGTCTATCTTTTTGATTTCACGGCTTTCCAGGATCTCCCTGATTTCCGAGTAGTTGCTCCGGACAAAGACTTTATTGCATTTATACGGTTCGAGCCTGCGGCGGGTCGCTTCTATCGCGTCGTCGTCGCGGTCGATGCATATGATCGTCCCGGATCCCGAAAGCTTCCCGCATATGAGCCCGGCGTGTCCGCCTCCGCCTGCGGTGCCGTCCACATATATGCCTGACGGCTTTACGGCGAGAGCATCGATGCATTGCTTAGGCATGACGGGCGTATGACTAAATTCCATACTGCTCCATGCCCTTCGCGATGTCTTCGCCGCTCATCTCGTATTCCTTCTGCTGGGCCGCCCAGTTATCGCGGCTCCAGACTTCTATCTTTTCCCCGTCGCCGATGGTCGTAAGTTCTTTCTTTATGCCTGCATACTCGCGGAGCGGAGCCGGGACAGTCACTCTTCCCTGGCGGTCTATCTCGCAGTCCTCGGCATTTCCGTAAAAATGTCTTACGAAATTTCTCGCGTTAGCGTCCGCCTTCGGCAGCTGCTTGAGTTTTTCCGCGAAATTTTCCCACTCGCTTATCGGATAGATATACAGGCAGCGGTCAATGCCGCGTGTGATGACGCACTTCAGCCCCAGTTCCTCCCTGTACTTGGAAGGGATTATCATCCTGCACTTGGCGTCTATGGAATTGTTGTAACTTCCCATGAACATTGAAAATCTGCCGTTCCTATCCGTTTTTTGAGTATATGCTCAATGTAAAACTGAGCCAGTTATGCTATTTTTGATATAACCACTTTACTCCACTTCACTCCATAATTCAAACAAAAAACGGCCATTTTTGGCATTTTCACTCCACCTTCATAATTTTTTTCCGTCATTTTCGCCGATGAGAGCCGAAAAAACAATATATAGTGCAAACAGACGTTCACGCCCCCTTATATAGGTGCGCAGGGCGCGGCGCCTCTCAGCGCCGGGCTCCGGCCGGCCGCGTATTTTTTCATAGTGACGGGCGCGCTGTTTCGCGGTATAATTACGCGGGAGGACATGGATCATGACGACGCCGGATCCCGTAGCGTTCACGATATTCGGAATATCCGTAAGATGGTACGGCATACTGATAGCCGCCGCGATAATATGCGGCGGTATTGTGATGTTCCGCAGAGCGAAGGCCCGCGGCATCAGCGGCGACGATGTCACGGATATACTGCTTGCCGCCGTGCCGTGCGGGATCATAGGCGCGAGAGCGTACTATGTGGCGTTCAACTGGGATTTTTACAGGGGCAGCGCTTACAGGATCATGGATTTCCGCGCCGGAGGACTCGCTGTACACGGCGGTCTGATCCTCGGTCTGCTCGGCGCGTATCTGATGTGCAGGCACAAGAACATAAGGTTCGCGGACGCGCTCGATTCCGCGGCGCCCGGCATCGCCCTGGCGCAGGCGATAGGACGCTGGGGGAATTTCTTCAACGGCGAGGCGCACGGCGGTCCGACAGATCTGCCGTGGGGCGTCATCGTGGACGGCGTGCGCGTCCATCCGACATTCCTATATGAATCGCTGTGGTGCCTGGCGCTGTTCTTCTTCCTCATGTGGCTTGACAGACACCGCGAATTCGCGCTGCAGACGTTCCTCGCCTACGCATTCCTTTATTCAGTCGAACGGTTCTTCGTGGAATATCTCAGGACGGACAGTCTTATGATCGGACCTTTCAAACAGGCGATGGTGCTGTCAGCGGCCGTGATGTTGGCGTGCGCCGCCGCGTATGTTATACTTTATCGGAAAAACAAAAAGAAAAAATCGGCATCGGCGCATTGATAAGAAACGCGCCTGTGTCAGCGGAGGCACAGAATGAAACTCGGTATCGTAGGACTGCCCAATGTCGGCAAAAGTACACTTTTCAACGCGATAACAAAAGCGGGCGCGGAAGCGGCGAATTACCCGTTCTGCACGATAGAGCCGAATGTCGGCGTCGTGACAGTTCCGGACAGCCGCATAGACAGACTGACGGAGATATATGATTCGAAAAAAACTATATATACGACTATAGAGTTCTGCGACATCGCGGGACTCGTGAAGGGCGCGTCCAGGGGAGAGGGGCTCGGGAACCAGTTCCTGGGCCACATCAGGAATGTCGACGCGATCGTCCATGTTGTAAGGTGTTTCAAAGACGACAATGTCGTGCATGTTGACGGCAGGATAGATCCGGCTGACGACATCGAGATAATAAACACGGAACTTATCATCGCCGATATGGATGTCCTTCAGAAGCGCATGACGAAAACGCAGAAGCAGATGAAGAGCGGGAACAAACAGGCGCAGAGAGAATTCGACATACTGAAGGCTGTCAGCGACCAACTGGCGGAAGGGAGATCCGCCCGGTCGCTCGAGCTCGATGATGAAGCGGACGCGTTCGTAAAATCGCTCGACCTTCTGTCGAAAAAGCCCGTCATATACGTCTGCAATGTATCAGATGTCGACGCGGCCGACGCGTCGAACGGGACGCTGACGGGCGACACTGCCGATATGATAAAGCAGGTGGAAGATCTCGCCGCCGCCGAGGGGTCCGAGGTCATCGCGCTGTGCGCCCAGCTCGAGGAGGAGATATCCGAACTCGAAGACGACGAAAGAGACGAATTCCTCGCCGATCTCGGCATCGCGGAATCGGGACTCGACAGGCTTGTCAGGGCGTCGTACAGACTTCTCGACCTGATATCGTTCATCACGACCGGGCCGGACGAAACGCGCGCGTGGACCATAAAGGAAGGGACAAAGGCGCCGCAGGCCGCCGGAAAGATCCATACGGACTTTGAAAAAGGATTCATCCGCGCCGAGACGATAAATTACGACACGCTTATTAACGACTGCGGCGGCTCGCTCGCGAAGGCAAAAGAAAAAGGCCTGCTGCGGTCCGAGGGAAAAGAATACGTCGTGCGTGACGGCGACATCCTGAACATAC
>JAZAUJ010000170.1:0-2997 GCA_036342375.1 Anaerovoracaceae bacterium
AGAGATAGTGGCGGTGACCGCGCGGCCCGAACAGTATCCGCCGGATGACCTTCCGGAGATCGCGACGCGCTGCTTCGAGACTATATTTTCCTCCACCGGACGGATGCTCGATTACAGCTCGCAGCTGCATCACGACGGATATGTAAAGGCGCGTTCAGTAGATCAGACGGCTGTGTTCGCTGCGGCGGAACAGTTCGCGAGAACGGAAGGCATACTGCCCGCTCCTGAAAGCGCGCATGCCATAAGGGTCGCGATTGACGAAGCGGCGAAATGCAAAGAGACAGGCGAGGAAAAGACGATCGTTTTCGGACTCACCGGCACGGGATATTTCGACATGACGGCATACGAACAGTACAATAACGGAACTATGACCGACTATACGCCGACAGATGAAGAACTCCAGAGGGGCTTCGACGGCCTTCCGAAAGCAGGAAAATAGCAGAGGAAAATCTATCCCCGCGCCCGGGGCACTGACGGCGCGGGGGTATTTTTTTGCAGGGATGCGCGGCTCCGGCGCGATGGCCATTGACCGCCGTTTATGGTATAATATCTGCTTAGCAACATCTACATGATATTTTGTCGGAGGCGTAAAAATGGGCGAGAGCCGCAGGGCAAAACCGGATATGATGAGCTGCTGCTGCGAATATTCGTACAGCGAAGCGGAAATAATAAATGACAGGGAGACCATGCTCGGGAAGCCGCAGCTGCTGCTGAATTCCTGCTGCGGCCCGTGCAGCACTTCTGTCGTGGAGAGGCTTGCGCCCGATTACGATATCACGGTGTTCTTTTTGAACTGGAACATTACCGACGAGGATGAGTACAGGAAAAGGCTGAAGACACAGATAGAATTCATCAGAAAATTCAATGCAGACCCTTCAACCCCGTATTCAGTTAAATTTCTGGAAGGAGATTACAGACCGGAACGATTTTTCGAAAGATGCGCAAAATACGCTGACGAACCTGAAGGCGGAAGGCGGTGCGAAGAATGTTTCAAGATCAGGCTCGAGCAGACCGCGGCAAAAGCCGCGATGCTGAATTTCGACCTGTTCACGACGACGCTTTCTGTCAGCCCGCACAAAGATTACAGTGTGATAAGCAGGATCGGCAATATGATGGCCGACAGATACGGCGTGGGGTTTCTTGATCTGGATTTCAAGAAGCAGAACGGGTTCGGACGCAGCGTGGAACTTTCGAGGAAATACGGGCTCTACAGGCAGGATTACTGCGGATGCGCGTATTCAAAAAATAAGTGACAGCGGGAAAGGAGCTGTATTATGTCAAAACTTTTTATACCGGAGGATTATTCATCCTCGCTCAGTTACATGGAAACACAGCGGGCCATCAAGAAGATCAAGGACTTCTTCCAGAATGAGCTCGCGTACGGCCTGAGCCTCAGGAGAGTTTCCGCTCCCCTGTTCGTTCTGCCTGAGACAGGACTCAATGATAATCTGAACGGGGTCGAAAGACCCGTTTCGTTCACGATAAAGGACATGGATGAACACAGAGCCGAGGTCGTCCAGTCTCTCGCGAAGTGGAAGCGCATGGCTCTGAAGAGATACGGCGTTGAGCCGGGCCACGGGATATACGCCGATATGAACGCCATAAGACGCGACGAGGAACTCGACAACCTTCATTCTATATATGTAGACCAGTGGGACTGGGAGAAAGTCATAAAGAAAGAGCAGAGGACAGACGAATATCTCGAGGAGACGGTGCGGATACTTTATGTGGCGCTCAAGAACCTGAACGATTTCGTCAACAGGCATTATCCGGAGATAAAAACCGATCTTCCGAATGATATATATTTCATAACGACGCAGGAACTCGGAGACAGATATCCGGACAGGACGCCGGAAGAGAGGGAAGATCTCATCTGCAGAGAAAAACGCGCCGTGTTCATAAAGCAGATCGGCGGGCGGCTCAGATCGGGCGAAAAGCACGACGGGCGTGCGCCTGACTACGACGACTGGAAGCTCAACGGCGACATCCTGCTCTGGAGCGATATACTGCAGAGCGCGTTCGAGATATCGTCCATGGGCATCAGAGTAGACGAAAATTCGATGAAAGAACAGCTCAGAGCGGAAAACTGCGAGGACCGCGCGAAGCTGGACTATCACAAAATGATAATGAACAGAGAACTGCCATATACCATCGGGGGCGGCATCGGTCAGTCGAGGCTGTGCATGTACTTCCTGCGCAAGGCGCATATCGGAGAAGTCGGATGCGGCATCTGGCCTGAGGATATGGTGAAGCAATGCGCCGACGCGGGCATAAACCTGCTGTAGGCGAAAGCCCCGGGGAAAGAGGATCAATGCGGTACGCCAATGTCATCATAAAAAACAAAGCAGACAGCACGGACAGTTTTTTCACATATGAGTGCGATGACGATTCCGTGCGGGCGGGCAGCGTGGTGACCGTGCCGTTCGGCAAAGGGAACAGAGAAAAAGAAGCGTATGTTTTCGGTTTCGCCGATGAGAGCGAAGCGAAAAAACTGCGCGCTCTTAAAAAAATATCCGCCGTGGATCCCGATGTGTCTCTCACTGAAGAGATCATAGACACGTGCCGCTGGATGAAGAAGAGATATATGTGCCGATATTACGACGCGCTGCAGCTCTTCCTTCCGGCCGGCTCGAAATCGAAGCGCGGTGAAGCGGCATTGCCGTATAAGGACGAACCGGGCGAGATACAGGATATAGAAGAACTTACGGATGAGCAGAAAAGGGCTCTCGGCGAGATAAACCGGGCTGAGGACAGCGGCGGGGGGATGTTCCTGCTCCACGGCGTGACCGGGAGCGGGAAGACGGAAGTATATATGAGAGCCATAGAGCACTCGCTTTCCGCGGGGCGCCCCGCCATCATGCTCGTCCCCGAGATCTCCCTCACGACGCAGATCGTGAGCAGGTTCATAGGCAGGTTCGGAAGGGACAGCATCGCCGTGCTCCACAGCCGTCTCACGAACCGCGAGCGCTACGACGAATGGATGAGGATAAGACGCGG
>JAZAUJ010000171.1:0-2995 GCA_036342375.1 Anaerovoracaceae bacterium
GGATTCCATACACTCGTTCAATCATATTATTTTCGCGAGGGAATCGCGGAAGAAAGACGGATCGGCGAGAAAAGAGGCGTACCCTATAACAGGCGACGTGATAGAGCTCACGCTGAAAAAATATTATGAGGATATCAGTTCGACCCGCATACGCGAGAACATAGACCTCAGAAGGGACATATCGAATCTCATAGATCCGGTAGCGCAGAATTTCATATACGACAATGACCTCTAGACGCGCGAGCCCGCGTATAAGCATGAGCTGCAGGCGCGCGACATGAATATAAGCGCGTTCCGCAAGGATATAGATATAGACAGCATCAGACTCATTGCGGGCGAGCTCGAAAAGCGGGGATATGATACACAGAAACTGTTCACATATCTCGAGAACAGAGACACGAATGTCGTATATATCGAGAGCGGCTCCGCCAGAAACGATGTCGTCGCGTTCGCGGCGGCGCATAAGCGGGAAACGCACGAACTTCTGGAAGAATTCGGATCGGCTGAGATCGCCGCTCACATAAGAAGGAGAGCCACGGGCGAGATCGCTGTCATAGGCGCGTTCTATTCGGGCAGCGAACGGACGATCTCGAACCTGAGCCAGATCATGCTGACAGAGGTCCTTACGGCGCTCGTAGCGCGCGATGTCGCGTACGCCGTCTATCATCCGGTGGATCCCGCCGGCATGGCCAAAGGGACGATAGATGTGCTGAGGCGCCACGGGTTCGTGAATATTTCGGACGATCATAACGACCCGGTCTACGCCGTGGATATGAAGGCTCCGGTGATCGTGTTCAGAGATGTGGAGACTGTAATAAAGGCGCCGCTCAATAAGAACCCGCGCGTGCTGAAAGCGATAGACGAAGCGCATTACAAACTTCTCCACACATTCACGGAGATATTTCCCGGGCAGCTCATACTGTCGTTCAACCCGAATGCGGTATACAGCAAGATAATAGATCTTGTGACCGCGAGCAACGGCGTTTCGACAGTGCAGGATCCGCGGCGCATCCGCGGTCCGTACATGTGCGTCCCGTTCGGCAAGGCGCTTTCCGACGTCGTGGTCCCGAACACGGTAACGAAGACGCTCAGGACAGAAAAATATTTCGCCGGGAATCTGAAAGGATTCGAAATAAGAGAAGTGCGCGATTACCTCAACATAGACGATCAGGTCATGACGATCGGTTCGTTCGGGCGGCCCGTCATGCTCGTCGATGACCTGCTCCATAAAGGGCAGCGCATGGATAAAATAGATCCGCTGTTCCGGCAGCACGGCATTGATGTGAGGAAAGTCATCGTAGGCGTTCTTACCGGCAATGCGAGAGACAGGATGAAGATGAAGGGCCGCGAGGTCGAGGAGGCGTACTTCATACCGACGATAAATATATGGCTCAATGAACGCGACTGCTATCCGTTCATCGGCGGCGACGGCATAGACAGCGACGATGAAGAGAGCAGGGCGTCCATAAACATGATCATGCCTTATACGTCATTCAATTTCGTCGGAAATGACGACAGGGCGAATACGTTCAAGTATTCTATGACGTGCCTCGAGAACGCGTACGCCATACTCCGCGTCCTTGAGGAGGAATATCAGGCAAGATTTGAAAAGAAGCTGACACTGAAGAGGCTGGGGGAAGTCATTACATACCCGAGGCGGCCTTCCGTCGGCGAAGGTCTGTGTTATGATGAGAGCATGGCGCCGTCCGCGTATGTGGAGAGCGACATGAAGAGGCTCAGGAGACTTAATTTAGTAAAGGAAAAGAAGAGATGAGAAAAGTAAGCGAATTACCGGGTGAGATCGGAGTGAGCGAGGCGCTTCCGCTCGACGGATGCGCTGTGCGGCTTTCGGAAAAGAACAGAGTGAACATCCTCGCTCTTGGCAATGTCGGCGTGACGGTGCTTCTCGGGCTGCGGCTGCTCGGCGGGGATGTGATCTCCGAGATCGGGATATGCGACATTGATGAGAAGAATGCCCGCCGCGTCGAGATCGAGATGGAGCAGACAGCTTATCCGTTCTATGAGGAGCGGATGCCGTCCGTGCATGTGACAGCGAAGGAGGATCTGTTCGACTGCGACGTGTTCGTGTTCTGCGCGAGCGCCGGAGTGCCGCCAGTCGGATATGAAAAGGCGGCTGATATCCGGATGGCGCAGTTCGAGGCGAACAGGAAGATAATAGACGAGTACGCGAAGATGGCGGAGGATGCCGGTTACGGCGGCATGGTATGCGTCATGAGCGATCCCGTGGACAATCTCTGCGCAGCGTTCATGGATTCGTCGGGGCTTTTTCCGTGGCAGATCCAGGGGCTCGGCCTCGGCGTGATGAATGCGCGGGCGATATATTTCGCGAGACGCGACGACAGATTCAGGTCATATATCCATGACGGCCGCGTTTACGGCCCGCACGGCGAGGATCTTGTGGCGGCGAACAGCGTGAGCCGGTATGATGACGCTTTGTCCGTAGAGCTCGCGAAACTCGCGTCGAATGCGAATCTCGAAGTCCGCGACCTCGGTTACAAACCGTATATAGGCCCCGGCATTTCATCCGGCGCGCTGACGATCATCCAGATGCTGCGCGGGAAATGGCATTACGGGTCCGTATATCTCGGAGACGCGGAGAGAGGGGCGTTCCTCGGGATAAAGAATCGCGTGACAGAAAGAGGCATAGAATACGAGGACATCCCGCTCGACAACCTCCTTTACGCGCGGATAGAACAATCATATCTTAATCTGTGCGAAGCAAGATAGACAGAGGTGATAAAGGATGGATGAAAGGGAACTGCTGCTTATCTGTCCGGCCGGGGCGCAGGATGCCCCGAGCGCGCGGCTCGAGACCGTGCTCGGCGAAGCCGGCAGGCGGTCCGGGGCCCGAGTCACGAGAATAAATACTGTTGATGAGATGCGCGGGACGGATGTCCGCGGCCGGCGCGTGATTTTCGCTGTCGCTCTTTCCGAAGCCGGCGTGAATTTTGAAACGTACAGGCTGCTCGAATAC
>JAZAUJ010000172.1:0-2955 GCA_036342375.1 Anaerovoracaceae bacterium
ACAGTCTCATAAATCAGATAGTATTTTTCAGCGCGACGCCGGCGGACTACGAAAAGGAAGTGAGCGGAGGCATAAGCGCAGAGCAGGTGCTGAGGCCCACGGGACTGCTCGATCCGCCGATAGAAGTCGTGCCGACGGAAGGGCAGATAGACCACCTCATCGGCGAGATAAACAGGACGACAGAAAAGGGCGAGCGCGTGCTCGTGACGACGCTCACGAAGAAAATGGCGGAAGACCTCACGGATTACCTGAGGAACACAGGTATAAAAGTCAGATACCTGCATTCGGACGTCGATACGCTCGAACGGACGGAAATAATACGCGACCTCCGAAAGGGCGTGTTCGACGTGCTCGTCGGGATAAACCTTTTGAGAGAAGGACTGGACATCCCCGAGGTGGCGCTCGTCGCGATACTCGACGCGGACCGCGAGGGATTCCTGCGAACTGAAACCTCGCTCATGCAGACGGTCGGGCGCGCGAGCAGGAACGCCGACGGACGCGTAATAATGTACGCGGACGGGATCAGCCCGGCGATGCGCTATACCATAGACGAGACGGAGCGGCGCCGCGCATTGCAGCAGAAATACAACGCGGAGCACGGCATAACTCCGCAGACGGTGCGGAAGGCCGTACGCGAGGCCATAGAGGCCACGACCGCCGCTGAGGATATAGAAGATTACAACGGCAAGAGCGCGCTCGAGCTGACGCAGAAAGAGCTGAAGGCGTACATTAAGGAGCTTGAGAAAGAGATGAAACAGGCCGCCGCGGATCTTCAGTTCGAGAGGGCGGCAATGCTGAGGGACCGCATTTTCGAACTTAAATCGGCGGACTGAAGCGATCGTTATATCGGAGTTGTGAAAGAGAATGGCAGATAAGATAAAAATAAAGGGAGCAAGGGAAAACAACCTTCAGAATATAGATCTTACGATACCGAGGGACAAACTGGTGGTGCTGACGGGACTTTCCGGGAGCGGAAAGTCCTCTCTCGCGTTCGATACTATCTACGCGGAGGGCCAGAGGCGCTATGTGGAGAGCCTCTCGTCATACGCGCGGCAGTTCCTCGGGCAGATGGACAAGCCGGACGTGGACTATATCGAAGGGCTCTCCCCGGCGATATCCATCGACCAGAAGACGACGAGCCGGAATCCGCGGTCGACTGTCGGGACGGTGACAGAGATATATGACTACCTCAGACTGATGTACGCGAGGATCGGCGTGCCGCACTGCCCGATCTGCGGGCGCGAGATAAGCAGCCAGTCAGTGGACCAGATCGTCGACACGCTCATGGCATATGGAGAAGGTACGAAGCTCACTGTCATGGCGCCGGTCATCCGCGACAAGAAGGGGACGCACGAAAAGATCATCAGCAGGATCCGGCGCGACGGATTCACGCGCGTCCGCGTGGACGGCGAGATGTACAGGATAGACGAAGACGAGATAAAGATGGAAAAATCGTACAGGCATTCCATCGACATCGTCGTGGACAGAGTGAAAGTCCGCGAAGGCGCGGAGAGCAGGCTCGCCGAAGCCGCAGAGACCGCGATACAGAACGGCGCGGGGCTCGTCCGCGTCGAGATAGCAGCTGAGGGATTCGAAGGCGAGAAGATATTCAGCACGAAATTCGCCTGCCCGGAACACGGGAGCGTCATAGAGGAACTCGAGCCGAGGATGTTTTCGTTCAACAGCCCGTTCGGGGCATGCGAAGAATGCAAGGGTCTCGGCTTCATAGAGAGCATAGAGCCGGAGCTCATCATACCCGACGAGACGAAGAGCATAAATGAAGGCGCGCTGAGCATCTTTTATTCGAGCATGGAGTTCAAGAGCTTCTATAAGCGGATGGTCGCGGCGCTGGCCGAGGATCACGGCGTTTCGCTCGACACGCCGTATTCGAAGCTGCCGAAGAAATTCAAAAAAGAGCTTCTGTACGGCACGAACGGCCGGAACCTCAAGTACAGTTATCTCCGGCAGAACGGGCAGCGCATGTACCGCGAGCACCCGTTCGAAGGGCTCGTCACGAACCTCGAACGCAGATACAGGAAGAGCGATTCCGAGATGTTCAAGGAATGGCTCATGGGATATATGTCCGTGGCGCCGTGCGAGGCGTGCGGAGGCAGGCGGCTCAAGCCCGAAGTCCTCGCCGTCACAGTCGGCGGACTCAACATCGCCGAATTCTGCGATATGCCCGTGAAGGACGAACTCGAATTCATGGATAACCTCGACCTGACCGACAGGCAGCGCAGGATAGGCGATCAGATCATCAAGGAGATCAGGGCGAGACTGCAGTTCCTCGTACAGGTCGGACTCGACTACCTGACGATGTCAAGGGCGGCGGCCACGCTTTCGGGCGGGGAATCGCAGCGCATAAGGCTCGCGACGCAGATAGGCTCGGGCCTTGTCGGAGTCCTTTACATCCTCGACGAACCGAGCATCGGCCTCCATCAGAAAGACAACGCCATGCTGCTCGACTCGCTGAGGAGCCTGACAGACGCGGGCAACACACTGCTCGTTGTAGAGCACGACGAAGAGACGATGTACGCCGCCGACCAGATAATAGACATCGGGCCGGGCGCCGGCCGGAAGGGAGGACGCGTCGTCGCGCAGGGCACGGTAGAGGATATAAAGCAATGCGAGGAGTCCGTAACAGGTCAGTATCTCTCAGGCAGGCGGAAGATAGAAATACCGCTCGTAAGGCGTCCGGGAAACGGAAAAAATATTACGATAAAAGGCGCGAAGGAGCATAATCTGCGCGACATCACAGTGAAGATCCCGCTCGGCAAATTCGTGTGCGTGACCGGCGTGTCAGGATCAGGCAAGAGCAGCCTCGTTAACGAGATATTATACAAAGGGCTCGCGAAGAAACTGAACCGCGCGAGCGTGATGCCGGGTGAATATAAATCGATGCTCGGGACGAAGAACATCGACAAGGTCATAAACATTGACCAGTCCCCGATCGGC
>JAZAUJ010000173.1:0-2945 GCA_036342375.1 Anaerovoracaceae bacterium
AAGGCGAGAAAGGAACCTCTCAGGGTCATCCTGAACTGCCTCGGAAATGACGCGGCGCAGATAATATCGAGGATAAACGGAATCACATATGTACAGACGAAGTTCGACTACGCGACAGGCGAGCTCGAGGAAGTGCGCAGGATCCCGTATTCCGACGGCGAGCGCGCGAAGGTGAACTGCTACGGAGCGGATGACGTGCGCGAAGGCGTGGCTATCATGCACAAAGAAGGCGTGGACGTGTCCATCACCGGGAACTCCACGAATCCGACGAGATTCCAGCACCCTGTAGCCGGGACATACAAGAAAGAATGCAATGAGCTCGGGAAGAAGTATTTCTCCGTGGCGTCAGGCGGCGGCACGGGGCGCACGCTCCATCCCGACAATATGGCCGCGGGTCCCGCTTCATACGGCATGACTGACACGCTCGGCCGCATGCATTCGGACGCCCAGTTCGCCGGAAGTTCATCTGTACCGGCCCACGTCGATATGATGGGTTTCATCGGCATGGGCAATAACCCGATGGTCGGCGCGACTGTCGCTGTTGCCGTCGCTGTCGAGGAAGCGGCAAAGGCAGGAAGAATCTGATCTCGGCATCAATATATCTGTTTGAAAATAATACCGGCCCGATGCACGCTGCAGCGGGCCGGTGTTTTTCGTGATCGTATCGCGGGAGCCGTCCGGATGGCGGCACGGGGCCGCGCCGTCAGTCCTGTCCGAGCCCCGTGATCTCAGAAAACTTTTCCCACGGGAATCCTATCACATTCAGGATCGAACCTTCTGTACCGGTTCTATATTTTCCGAATCCCCCCTGGATCGCGTAGGCGCCGGCTTTGTCGTATGGCTCGGGCGTGTCCAGGTAATCGAGTATCTCTTCGTCCGTCATGTCCGTGACTGTCACGTCCGTCTTATCGAACGCGCAGACCCTGACGCTTTCGGGCGGGTAAATGATGCAAAGGCCGCTTATCACCTGATGCGTCCTGCCGCGGAGCATTGACAGCATGCGGAATCCGTCAGACTTATCAGCGGGCTTTCCGAGTATTTTCCCTGAAACGGCGACTACCGTATCCGATGCTATCACGAGCGCATCGTCGTTTCCTTCGGACACACTTTCGGCTTTTACGAGCGACAGATACATAGCCGTATCGGCCGGCGTCATCGGGAACGGGAGATGTTCTTCCGCGCCGGAAGGGACTACGCACGCATCAATGCCGTGATCGCGCAGTATTTTTATTCTTCTCGGAGACTTGCTTGCCAGTATGATTCGCTCAGGTGTCATGGCTGAGCCCCCTGGTTCCCGCCGGTCCCGTTGTTTCCTGCGTTGTTCTGATCATTCTGCCCTGCGCCGCCTTCGCCCGGCGTCGCATTTTTCCTGTCGGTTTCATTTTCTTTCTTTCTTATGACACGCCTGCGGTAATACGAGCCGCGCTGCGTCCCGCTGATGAAATATTCGCCGTTATAATATATGACAGATGAAGGACGCTTCGCGAACGAGCCCGACATGCCTGCTGTCGCCCGCGACATTATCCGGCTCCAGAGTCTCGCCGCTGCGGCCGATCCCTGCGACAGTTCGATGTTATAGTCGTTCCCGATCCAGAGCGCGGCTGAATACTGAGGCGTGAAGCCGCAGAACCAGGCGTCGTAATTGTCTGTCGTCGTACCTGTCTTTCCTGCCGTGGGCTGACCGCTTACCTGGGCGTTCCCGGCGATGCCTCTTGTCACTGTAGTATGGAGTATGTCGCTCATGATGAACGCCACGCCTTCGTCCATTACTTTCGTCTTTTTTGGCGCCTTGTCGAGGACAACTGTACCGTCCTGTTCCAGACCGCGGGTGTAGGCCGAGTATTCTATATGCGTGCCGCCGTTCTGGAATGTCGAATACGCGGACGCCATTTCCAGAGGAGACACTCCTTTAGTCATCCCTCCGAGAGCAAGCGCCGCCGCGTTCATATCGTTCGCGTCTCCGCTGCCGTCGTCTTTAACGACTGTGGTAATGCCGAATTTCTCAAGCTGGTCTGTGATATATTCGTCGTCCATCTGCTGCCATACCCTGACGGCGCAAACGTTTATAGACTGCTCGACCGCGGTGCGGAGCGATACTTCGCCGCGGTATCCGGAGTACCAGTTTTTCGGCCAGACTTTGCCGTTTATGGTGAGAGGCGCGTCGTTTATATAACTTCTCGCGGTCCAGTAATTCCCGTAATACTTTGCATTCGTATTGCTGCCGAAATCCGTGAATGTCATTTTTCTGTTGTCTTTCACCGCTTCCGCGCCGAGCTGAAGCGCGGAGCTGTATATCGCGAGCGGCTTTATGGACGAGCCGGGCTGACGCGGATTTTCCGCGCGGTTATAGAGCATGGACCCGCTTTCGGAGCGGCCGCCGACCATTGCCGATACGGCGCCCGTCTTGTTGTTGATAATGACCATAGCCGCCTGCGGCTGGCGCACCTGAGGGCTCAGGGAATACATACTTTCCGGCACCGTGATGCCCGAGCCGCTCCGTATCAGGGCGCCGGGATTGTCCCTGAAGAACGATGCGTCAATAACGAGATTCCCGTCGCTGTCGAGTGACTTGTATTTACCATCGATATTAATTTCGCCGCCCTCTAAAACATAGAATGCGCCGTCCTCTACTCGGTACATATTCTTGAACTCAATAGCGTATGCAGTTTTTCTGCGTCTGTATTTTACTTTTTCAAATATCAGGCGCTTTCCCTTTTTCAGCGTGACATTGCCTTCGCTGTCAGTGCTGAATTCGCTGCTCCCGAGTGTGAAATTGCCGCTGCTGTCAATGTAATTATCGTAATTGTACAGCATGACATTGCCGTCGCTGTTCAGCAGGTTCCCGCTGCTGTCTTTTTTCAGGTTCGCGACTGACGGGAAATTCCCGTTTTCTTTGAACATATCTTCTATCGCGGACTGGGCTTTCGGATCGAGCGACGTGTAGA
>JAZAUJ010000174.1:0-2890 GCA_036342375.1 Anaerovoracaceae bacterium
CCTCGACAGCGAGATCGACATCGCCGTCATCGCAGAGTATGAACGCGTCATTGCCGCCGAGTTCGAGCGCGGAATGAGTGAGGTTCGCGGCGCAGATCTTCGCTGTCTCGATGCCTACCGCTGTGCTTCCGGTGAGTGTTACGAGGCCGACTCTCGGATCCGACGTAGCGGCTGTCTTGGCGCTTCCCGGCGCTGTCAGGCACTGCACGACGCCCGCAGGCACGCCCGCGTCGCTCAGCATCTCTGTCAGTTTCAACAGTGTGAGCGGATTATCGCTCGACGGGAGCACTATCGCCGCGTTGCCCATCATAAGCGCCGGCGCGACCTTCTGATCGAACAGGTCGCACGGGAAATTGAACGGTATGACGCAGACAACTACGCCTATAGGTTCTCTCGTTACGAGCTGCATGTGGCCGCTCTGTCCGGGCTCGCTTCCGGGCGGGATGATTTTCCCGTAATAGTGTTTAGCGTATTCAATAAAGCCGGAGAACCCGATACTGATATTCCCGATCTCAGTCCGCGCCTCCCTGATCGGTTTCCCGTTCTCGGCGCTGAGCGTCTGAGCGAGAGACTCTTTGTTTTCTTCTACTATGTCAAGGAATTTATAGAGAATGGAAGCTCTCTTGTATACGGGCACGTCAGCCCATGCTTTCTGGGCTGAGACCGCAGCAGTTATCGCTATATCGATGTCTTTCTCATTGGCTTTCGGTACAGAGTCTATGACTTTTCCGTCTGCAGGAGCAATAATATCAAACGTCTCGCCGCTGATACTGTCCGCTTTTTTCCCGTTTATGATCATCTGCATAACGCATGTCTCCTTTCTTTATTTCCCGAACGCGGTGAATGACAGCATGAGTCCGCCGCACGTATTGAGGCCGTCGTCCTCATATCCGTATTCACCGAATGTGAATTCTACTATGAACGGTATATCGCCGACGGAATTTTTTACCTGGTCGACGACTTCGTTTATCCTGTCGCCGATGCCGGCTCTTCTGCCGCCGCAGTGTACGAGATGCAGAGCGCCTATCGGTCCGTCCATCTTCTCCTTAAGATCTTCAAGTGTTTCGCCTACAGAGCTGATCAGCTGGTCTACAGATCCTTTCATCTGGATGACCGCCGTTCCGACAGCGAGGTTGTTTCCTACATTGATTGAAAAATCATCATTTCCGTTCATAGGATGTCTGATAGCCACGAGGTCGCCCAGTCTGTCTTTGACACCGAGCGGAGCTGTGACCGACGTGCCGAGAAGTTCGCCGCCCATGAGCTTTTCTGTCGGATATCCTGTCCATTCCTGATATTTCTTCAGCGCCGGGGTGTTATCGATCTCTACGAGTGTCCTGTACCCGTCAAGTTTTGTGATGACGCCCGCATTCTTTGTCTCTTTGTATGCGCCTGTGAATTTATTCGCGAAAGGTTTATCTGTATAGAAGAACGCGACGGATACGCCGTCAGCTGTTACCATTTCGTCTGTGAAGAGCAGCCAGTCGCCGACTATGGCGTTGTCCGCGGCGCTTCCGCCGAAGAAAGGCACGCGGCCGATAACGTCTGTTATCCCCTTGAGATAGAATTCCTCTTCTCCCGGAGGAGCGGACATGTAGAAGTAATCAGGCGCTTCTGTCTTTCCGGCGCGCTTCAGGGCTTCCTCAGCGACAGCTTCGCCTGTCTTCCTGGCATCGCCGTTTTTCGGCATGCCGGCGCAGGATACGACAGCGTCTTCATCTTTCAGCGCCATGATGCCCACGAATCCGTCGTCGCCCGAGATAAATCCGTCAGGAGTAATGACGCCGGTGAATGAAGTGTTCCCGATGATCGGAGTACCAGGGAGTTCTTCTTTTATCGCATCGATGAGTTCTTTCTGGTCGTACTGGACGCCGCTGTAAACGAAAGCGATATCGGGGGAGGCAAGAGCCCTGCTCACCTGCATCGCCGCTTCTTTTCCGGCATTCGCAGCTCCCTTTACGCTGCTTGAACCCGTAACTGCTTTTAACATATGTAACACCTTCCTTTCCGTCAGTGACTGTAAACTGTCTTTTCGGCCGGCGGGTCCGGATTTTCCTCCCGCCGATAATAGTCTACATTATATGGAACGAGCGAATCAATGCGCCTGAGTCCGCGATGAGAACAGTCTGTCCCGCATAGCGGTACGGATTTAACGGATTTACTAATCGCGTTCCGAAAATCGCGTCCGGCGTGTTCCGCATATCCAAAAACGCAGTAAAATGAGCACAAAGAAAGAATTAGGACTTGTATTTGCATTGCTTCATGTGGTAAAATACTTACCGTTCGACAGAAATCAGGCGAAAGCTTCAGATAAGAAGAAAAAGAAGGAGGTGCGGCAGATGTCGAGAAAATGTGAGATTTGCGGAAAGCAGCAGGTATCCGGAAATAATGTATCTCACTCGAACAGGCATTCGAGAAGAAAATGGAACGCTAATATCCAGACTGTAAGGATCAACGATAACGGAACAGTCAGGAAAGCCAACGTCTGCACGAAGTGCATAAAATCGGGCAAAGTAAACCGCGCCATTTAAGTACATGCTGAATGATCCTGTTCCCGCGCGGGGACAGGATTTTTTTATCAATGCGTAAAGCGGAGGTCCGGTTTGGCTGATAAGTACATAGTCAGAACAGATATCGGAAAGATATCTGTATATGACAATACGATACGCGAGATAGTCGCCGGCGCGGCGGAATCTGTAAGCGGCCGCGCGTATATAACGAACAGCAGGGGAAAACAGGCGAGAAGATCATCCGAGCGTCTGAAGGACATCGAAGTAGATGTCGCAGACGGCCGGATATTTGTGCGTGTGTATATCGTAATAAAATTCGGACTCAGTATCCATTACGTTACCGATAAGCTGATAAACGGCATACGGGACGGGATACACAC
>JAZAUJ010000175.1:0-2873 GCA_036342375.1 Anaerovoracaceae bacterium
AGAAGAAGGAAGACGGCATCCAGGATCAGAAGGATCAGATCTGGTCGGAGGCGCAGGCTGTTTTCGAACTGAAAAAGGACAAGAACGGAAAAGCCAAGTATCCATCCAGGGAAGTCGAGCGCGTAGAATCGTATATCACTCAGAAATATGAGAACTACGCGGAACAATATGATATGAAATTCGACGATTTCCTGAAGGATAAACTCGGGATGACAGAGAAGCAGTTCAAGAAGAGCGTGAAATCGGTGGCTCAGAGTCAGGTCAGGCAGGAAATGATATGCTACTATATCGCTCAGAAAGAAAATATCAAAGTGAGCAAGAAAGAATACAGCGAGTATATCGACAGTTCATTGAAGAAACTGGGCTATACTGAAAAGACTTTCAAGCAGACATACGGCTCATCATACGAGGAATATAACGGCGAGGACAACATATGGTATGCGTGTTATCTCGCCAAAGTAGAAGACTATCTTCTCGACAATGCGAAAATAACTGATAAATAAAGGGCAGGACGCGCTTCCGGATGTACCGGGAGCGCGCCGGGCTGTCCGGAGAAATACCGTATGCGCGGCCGCCGCTTGTTAGAGACAACAATATGTAGTAAAATAATTTAGTCATTTTTATACTTATTGTGTCAGCGGGGATACCCGCGCGGGAGGGATGTTATGCGCTGCCCATTTTGCGATAATGATGATACGAAAGTCATCGATTCAAGACATACTGAAGACGGATACGCTATCAGGCGCAGGCGCGAATGCATGAGCTGCGGGAAGCGTTTCACTACTTATGAAAAGGTTGAGGAGCAGCTGCTCGTCGTGATAAAAAAGGACGGGAGCAGGCAGGCGTTCGACAGGAACAAGATCGTATCCGGGATAGTGAAGGCCTGTGAGAAGCGCCCCGTCGCGTACGCCGATATGGAGCGTATAGCTGACGAAATAGAGCGCGGTCTCAACAATATGATGGAAAAAGAAGTGACGAGCACATTCATAGGCGAACTCGTCATGGATAAACTTAAAGATCTGGATGAAGTGGCATACGTCAGATTCGCTTCTGTTTACCGCCAGTTCACAGATGTGAGCACATTCATTTCGGAGATAGAAAAGATGCTCGGCACAAAGAGAACGCACGGATCATCCGATGCGCGCACCGGTAAGCAGGCTGAAGAAGAAAAGGAAGACGAATGATAAGGATCGCGATAGACGGCCCGGGAGGCGCCGGGAAATCGACAGTCGCGAAAGCGGTCGCCTCGGAACTCGGCATTGATTATATCGACACCGGAGCGATGTACAGAGCTGTAGGCTACAAAATGAAGACGCTCGGCATAAGTCCCGACGATACGGAAGCTGTCGCACATATGCTTGAAAACACCGATATCGATTTTTCTCACGGCGACACGCTGCTCGACGGGAAGAACGTAAATAAAGAGATAAGGCAGCCGGAAATATCGGCGGCCGCGTCCGAGTGCTCCGCGCTTCCGGAGGTGAGAAAGAAACTCGTCGCTCTGCAGCGGGAGATGGGGACGCGAAAGAGCGTCGTTATGGACGGGCGCGATATCGGCACGAATGTGCTGACTGACGCGGAATATAAATTCTATCTCACCGCTTCGCCTGAAGAGCGCGCGAGACGCAGGTACAATGAACTTCTCGCGAAAGGCATCGGCGCGGACTACGATGCTGTGCTGAATGACATAAAGGCGCGCGACATGAACGATATGACGAGGGACATCGATCCGCTCAGAAAGGCTGAAGACGCAGAGGAAATCGACAGTTCCGACATGTCAGCGGACGATGTGACGCGGTACATAATATCCAGAATAGATATGTGAGCGGGAGCGCCCCGCGGCGCCATTATGTCGTCATTGAACGGCGTATGAAATGATGATATAATAACGTCGACTTTTTTCTGATATGCAATCATTCCGGACCGCCTTGAGGCATATGCCGAAAGGAGAGGAAATGAAGATCAGGGAAATGGCCGACACTGAAAAACCGAGAGAGAAAATGATGAGGAGCGGGCGTGAAACACTGTCGAACGCCGAGCTTCTCGCCATACTTATCAGGACCGGGACCGGCGGCAGATCAGCCGTTGATGTCGCGGGCGAAGTGCTCTCGATAGACAGAAAGGGCCTTGTATATCTCGCCGAATGCACGCCGTCCGAACTGGCCGGCATCAGAGGTATAGGCGACGCGAAGGCATGTCAGATCATGGCTGCCGTGGAGCTCGGCCAGCGTATCGCGACCGCTCCCAGGCCTCACGCCGAAAAGGCGTCGGGCGTCACCGAGATCGTGGATATATACATGGAGAGAATGCGCTATTACAAGAAAGAGTTTTTCAATGCGCTGCTCCTGAACGCGAAGAACGAGATCATTTCGGAAGAGAATATCTCCGTGGGCGATCTCTCTTCCAGTCAGGTGCACCCGAGGGAAGCATTCAATCCGGCTATCAGGAAAAGCGCGGCTTCTGTCGTGTTCGTGCATAATCATCCCAGCGGAGATCCCACTCCGAGCAGGGAGGATATAAATGTCACGATGCGGCTGGCCGAAGCGGGCAGGATACTCGGGATAAGAGTACTCGACCATATTATCATCGGTGACGGTACTTATGTGAGTTTCAAACAGGAAAATATTATTTAACGGAGGAATCGAAAGTGGCTAAGGCAGGAAAAGATATGGGTATCGACCTCGGTACGGCGAATACTCTTATCTATACGAAAGATGACGGTATTGTTCTGAATGAGGCGTCGGTCATAGCGTATGATAACAGGAATCAGGCTATCATCGCTACCGGATCTAAAGCAAAGGACATGATCGGGAAAGCTCCCGAAAACATAGTGGTCGTAAGGCCTCTCCAGGAAGGCGTCATCTCGGATTTCG
>JAZAUJ010000176.1:0-2864 GCA_036342375.1 Anaerovoracaceae bacterium
ACGAAAATCACGGCATATGTGATCCAAAGCGCCGGGCTGTTGAGAGCCGCCGATTTTCCGAGAACGCCTGTTACGAAAATATCGCCCGGCGTGTAGATGAATACGGCGCCGACAAGCAGCATAAGGATGCACAGGAACGCATTGTAAAGCTGATAGATGCCCTTGCCCATGAAGCGTCCGACAAGTGACGGCATCTGCTCTCCGCCTTCTCTGATGGAGATCATGCCTGCGAAGTAGTCATGCGTCGCTCCGCTGACTACGCATCCGATTGGAATAAGGATAAATGCGATCGGTCCGAAAAGTATACCCATGATCGGTCCGAAGATCGGGCCCGTACCGGCGATGTTCAGGAGCTCGATAAGCGCGTTCTTGAACTTCTTCATCGGCACGTACTCTATGCCGTCTTCTTTGGCTATCGCTGGAGTAGGTCTGTCGTCAGGCTTGAAAACATGTTCATTGAACTTGCCGTAAGCAAGGCCTCCTCCGAACAGGATAACCAGCCCAATAATAAATGTGGTCATATATTTCCCCCCTCTCCACATATGTTTGGAAAAAACAATAAAATTGAACTCCGAGGCAAAAATAATGAACTGACGCCTCATAAAAACGGCGCGCTTCAGAGAAAACGTTCGTCTTCAGCCGTGGCGCCGCTTCAGCCCACATTTTTCCTGCAAATATAGTATGTGCCTGTTTTTTCCTGTTGTCAACGGATGTTCGGTAATATCGATAACAAATATTGCCCCGCTATATATGTTATTAATAACAAAATACTGAAATAAATATTTGCTCATTCAGTAAAAACGATGTGCGCGGGACCATTGCATTGACTATTTTTTCATTTCCAGGCCTTTTTTGGTAAGCACGGTGCCCGCCTTGCCCTTTCCTATAGTCACGATGCCCCGCCTCTCGAGATCGGCCAGTATCACCCTCACTCGCTGCTCTCCGATGAGCATGCCTTTCTCTGTCGCCGCCTTCGCTATGCTCCTCCTGCCGAGCCTCCTGCCGTTCTCGAATCCCTCGCGCAGGATCTCAAGAACGCATTCTTCCTCATCACCCGGGGCTGCCGCGGGAGATTGTCCTTCGCTCCGCGCCGGACCGGTATCGGGGGCTGCCGGAGAATACGCGCTGCCGAGTATTTCTTCGAGGTCGCTTTTTCCGACCTTCGTTTTCCCGAGCTCTGTCAGATATTCCACGCAGTTCCTGAGTTCTCTCACATTGCCGTACCATTCGTGCCGCATGACCATTTCACGCGCTTCCGCCGTGTATTTCATCTTCCCGCCGAACCGCGCCTCAAACGAATCGATAAGGTCGGCGATGTCTTCCTTTCGCTCGCGCAGCGGCGGTATCCTGAGCGGGAGCACTCTCAGTCGGTAGTAGAGGTCCATCCTGAATTTCCCGTCCGCCACCATCTGCCCGAGGTCCCTGTTGCTCGACGCTATGATCCTGCAGTTCACCGGTATCACATAATTACCGCCAAGGCGCACGACTTCCTTCTCCTGCAGCACGCGCAGGAGTTTCTGCTGCAATGCCATGTCCATCTCGGATATTTCGTCCAGGAACAGCGTCCCCGTGCTGGCCATCTCGAATATGCCGGCCTTGCCGCCCCTGACCGCCCCTGTAAACGCGCCCTCTTCATATCCAAAAAGCTCGCTTTCGAGGAGATTAGCCGGTATCGCGCCGCAGTTCACGGCGACGAACTGGCGGCCGGCCCTGCTGCTCGCGTTGTGTATAGCCTGCGCGAACATCTCCTTGCCTGTCCCGTTCTCGCCGGTAATAAGTACAGACGAATCAGACATTGCCATCCGCATCGCCTTGTCCTTCGCTTCTGTCATCGCCCTGCTGCTTCCGATGATATCGTCGAATGTGTATTTCGCGACATAGCCGCGGTCCATGAGTTCGCCCTTCAGGCGGCTGTGGCGCTTTTCTTCTTCGCGGAACCTCTTCACCACGGCTATCGCCCCGTAATATTTCCCGGCGTTCGCCTTCGGCGCCACCGATACTATGAGATCCTCGTCGCGGTATCTGCAGACATATTCATCCACGGTGCGGTGGCGCTCCAGCGCCTCGCCGAATTGTATGAACGGAAATATCTCGCTGCCGTTTTTCCCGACGATGTATCCCGCCCGGACGCCGAACTGCTTTTCGCACTGATCGTTCACCGCCGTGATGTTCCCGTTGATATCCACGCTGATAATGGCGCCGGACAGCATCTTCATCAGAAGCTCGTTC
The DNA here is from genome assembly GCA_036342375.1 of Anaerovoracaceae bacterium. GTDB lineage: Bacteria > Bacillota > Clostridia > Peptostreptococcales > Anaerovoracaceae > JALCRY01. The sequence continues at coordinate 2,230 of JAZAUJ010000176.1, forward strand.
GCGCTTATATACCTGTTGTGCTGTTCGAGGTTCTTGAAAAGTCCTTCGTGCATCGGCACGAGATACGCTGGCGCCGCCCTCATATCGAGCTGCTCGAGCACCCCGTGGATATTGAACGCGTCCGCGATGTCCAGCAGCGTTTCAAGGTCGAAAACAGAATAGCCGATGTCGTAGACGTCTTTCAGTTTCTTCAGTTCGTCTATATGATCGTGAGTCGTGGCGATGCATCTGCCTGTGAGATCTATGCCTTCAAGGTTCCCGGCCGGCGTGACGCTCCTGAATCTCCTGTTCACCTTCGTGATGATCTTGCATGCGCGCGTGGCCGATTCAAGATCCGTCTGGTATACGATGACGTCCGATCCGTCGGGGATATGCCCTATGCTCTCCACGCCGCCGGCGCTGACTGTCAGCCCCGCGTAAATTATCCTCTCGACATCAACGCCGTCGATGATGTGCTTTACCGCCATATATCCTTCGAACGTTTCCGCGAGCACGATATTCTCTGACGGGGGCAGTTCTTTCTTTTCGCCGCCGGGCTTGAGCCAGTACACGTCCGGAGACGGTATGAATGTCTTTATCGGGTCTATATAATTCCTGAGAACGCTTTCGTTATAACAAATCAAAATAAGATGCTC
>JAZAUJ010000177.1:0-2840 GCA_036342375.1 Anaerovoracaceae bacterium
GCGGCCTGTCGTGCCGGGCGTGTTTATCCTCGCGCCGGCGCCTTTCATCAGCACATCCTGCACGGGCAGGATACATGTGTCCGCCTTCGAATGCATGGCGAGCTGCATCAGCACCATCGTTACTTCCTCTGAATCGAAAAACGGCGCCCTGCCTCCGTCCGGAGCTCCTCCGAACCGCTCGCGGATATACGATGTGATGAGCTTCCGCTCGTCCTTCGTCTGGGAAATATACCACGAACGCGTCGTGTCGTTGTCATGCGTTCCGGTATACACGACAGAATTTTTTTCTATATTTTCCGGAAGATACGGATTCGCGGGATCGCCGTCGAACGCGAACTGGAGGACTTTCATTCCCGGGAGCCCCGTGCGCTTTATCAGTTTCCGCACGGCCGGCGTTATCGTGCCGAGGTCTTCAGCGATGAATCGCCCGCCGCAGTCTTCGGCGACCGACTTCATAAAGCCGAACCCCGGTCCCTTTATCCAGCGCCCCTCGGAAGCGTCGCTGCCGCGGTCTATCGAATAATATGAAACGAGACCGCGGATATGGTCGAATCTTATCACATCATACAGTTCGAAATTCCTCCGGATCCTCTTTTTCCACCATTCAAAACCCGTTTTCCGGTGGTACGTCCAGCGGTAAAGAGGATTGCCCCATTTCTGGCCGTCCGGCGTGAACGCGTCAGGCGGACAGCCCGATACGGCCTCGGGCTCCATCGAACTGTTTAATTTAAAAAGTTCGGGGTGCGTCCAGCAGTCGCAGCTTTTATACGCCGCGTATATCGGCATGTCGCCTATTATCTCCACGCCGCTCCTGTTCGCGTAATCCTTCACCTGTTTCCATTCGCGGAAAAACTCGAACTGCGACCATTTGTAATATTCTATTTCGCTCCCGTTAGCCTTCTTATACTCTTCGAGAGCCTCGCTGTCGCGCGTCTTATATCTTTTTTCCCAGTCGTACCACGCTTTCCAGTCATGGGACCTGCTCAGCGCGGCGTAAAGCGCGTAGTCATCGAGCCAGTCCGCGTTCTTCCCGCAGAATTCCTCATAGTCAGAACCGCCGCGGAACCGCGAGAACGCGCATCTCAGCAATGCGTCACGCGGCGGCATGACACGGGCGTAATCCACCCTGCCCGGCTCCGCCCCGCGCACGGCTGAATCATATTCCGCCATCTCTCCCGCGGCCACAAGGCCTCTCCTGCTGAGTTCCCCCGGGCAGATGTAAAGCGGCTCCCCCGCGAAACACGAACCCGGCTGATACGGCGAATACCAGCCGCCGACCGGCGACAGCGGCAGTATCTGCCAGTAACTCTGGCCCGCCTGCCTCAGCCGCTCAATAAAAACATAAGCCGAATCGGAAAAACAGCCGATGCCCCCTTCCGACGGCAGTGAAAACACAGGCATGAGCAGCCCGCTTTTTCTTTTGCGCTTTTCAACCATACGGCAGTATCCTCCTGATTCGATTGTAACATATTATACATGGCGCCGGCGCCCGTAAATCGTGATATAATCAATATACAGGGAAACTTGCGATACGACCGCCGCTCACGCGGCGCCGGGGAGGTGTCTTTATGGAAATAAAAATCGAACTTGGGAATTCAGGCATTGATGCATCGATACTCGATGCCCGCCGCGCTGACGCTCTTTCGTATCTCGGGCGTCTGTGGGAAGGCGAATATCATTTCACGGGATGGGTAGATCTCCCGAACAAAATGACAGACGATATGCTGTGCGGCATAGAAAGCGCGGCCGCCGACATAAGAAAAAAATGTGACGTTTTCCTTGTGCTAGGCGTCGGCGGCTCGTTCATGGGAGCGAAAGCCGTTATAGACATGCTGGCGCCTGCGGACAGCGGCACGGAAGTGCTGTTCGCGGGATATAACTTCAGCGGGCGCTATATAAACGAGATAAAGGAAAAACTTGACGGACGCGATTTCGGGATCTGCGTGATTTCAAAATCCGGGACGACGACAGAAACGCTCTCGGCTTACGGCATATTCAAGGAAATGCTGCTTGAAAAGTACGGAAAGGAAGGCGCGGCTGACAGAACATACGTCGTGACGGAAAACAGGTCCAACTATCTGTTCGATGAAGCGACGGAGGAAGGCTGCCACATATTCGATCTCGCCGTCGATATAGGGGGCCGTTATTCTGTGCTCACACCGGTAGGACTGCTGCCGGTCGCAGTATCCGGCATCGATATCCGGGCGCTGACGGAAGGCGCCGGAGAGATCGCGTCGGCGGAAGCTTTCGGCGGATCCGCGCTGGACTACGCCTGCGCGCGCGATATTCTTTATAAGCAGGGCCGGCGCATCGAGGTATTCGAATTTTTCGACCCGTATTTCGCGTATTTCGGCGAATGGCTCAAGCAGCTGTTCGGCGAAAGCGAAGGCAAGGACGGAAAAGGACTGTTCCCGGCGTCACTGATGTTCAGCCGCGACCTGCATTCCATGGGCCAGTTCCTGCAGCAGGGGACGCCGTGTTTCTTCGAAACGTTCATTACGGTCGACAGGGCGCCGGAGGACGCCAGGATACCTGAAACAGCGATGGAACCGTTCGCCGGAAAGACTATAGAGCAGATAAATGTATGCGCCGAGAAGGGCGTCCTGGCGGCTCACGTCGCGGCAGGAACGCCTGTCATCTCTGTCAGTATCCCCGAACTCGACGCGCGCCATACAGGCATGCTGCTTTACTTCTTCGAGACGCAATGCGCCGTTTCCGCGCTGCTTTCCGGAGTGGATCCTTTCGATCAGCCGGGCGTGGAAGCATACAAAAAAGAGATGAGGTCGTTCATAGAAGAACTCGGCTGAAAAGCCGCATAGAACTGAACAAAAAACGAGGGA
>JAZAUJ010000178.1:0-2819 GCA_036342375.1 Anaerovoracaceae bacterium
CTCAGTCGCGACGGCCAGCCTCGTGTGGGATACTGCCGACATGATGCAGGGATTGATGGTAGTGACGAATATGCCGTCAATCCTCATACTCGGCGGTATAGCGTTCAAGTGTCTGAATGACTACAGAAAGCAGAAGGATGAAGGAAAGAATCCTGAATTCAGGGCCGCCGATATCGGTCTGAAGCAGGATACGGATTTCTGGAAATAGGATATATATGTCCCGGCCCCTGACCGGGATCCGGCGTATGGATGCTCCCTGTTCACGGGGAGCATCCTTTTTTAGCTGAACGATCTCGCGCCCGGATGCTGATGGCGGCCGGTCAGGCCGACGCCGGGTGTCAAAAACATTATGCGAAGCCGTATGAATGTATGCATCGGAATAAAAAAACCGGCGGACAGATCTGTCTGTCCGCCGAAAAAACATGTGTCGGTTTTATTTGAGAGCGGCCCCGCCACAGTAATTGATACAGTGCCTTTTTTCTGCTGCGGCAGGCGCCGATTTCTTAATCATTCACCTTGAGTTCCAGTTTGCTCACCTCAGGAATCGAATATTCATTACCTTCTGCAGCAGCGATCACAACGGTGCCGTCCTTTCGCAGCCCGACTATAAAGTAATTATTGCACTGGATATCAACGATATCTTCCCACTTTTTGATTTCATTTCTCGGAGCGCTGTATCCGGTGCATTTTACTGTGCCGTCGTCCTTGATGCCAAACATCATATAGTTTGTTCTCGCGATCTTTTTGATATCTTTCCACGACCTGGTCGCACTCGCCATTTCTTCTTCTCCGTCAGGGAGCACTATTGTGCCGTCGCTCTTCAGACCGGCCACATCGAACGACGCGGTCGCTATCTGTGATATATCCTTCCAGTCCTCCAGTTCAGACAGATCAGTCCCATATGGCTTATCACCGGTCCATACAACAGTTCCGTCTTCTTTAAGACCGACTGAAAATCTGTCGCCGGCGCATATCTGAACTATATCTTTCCATTTGCTGACATCACACTGCCCGTCATCGTTATTTCCTGTCGATACGACCGTGCCGTCTTCTTTGAGTCCGATCGCGAATCCAGATCCGGCGGCTATCATTGTTATGTCTCTCCAGCCGTCGACATCGCATTGCCCTTCAAAATTCGAGCCGGAAGCGTAGGCTTTTCCGTCCTTGTCGATTCCGTATACCGTGGCAGAGCCTGTCGCGATAGATTCGATGTCTTCCCATTGAGACACATCGTCCTCAGTACTCGTATTCGACTCGCCTTTCACTGAAACTGTTCCGTCCTTGTTTACACCGTACACATGATCATAGTCCACAGCCAGAGTGCTGCCCGCAGTCTTCTGACTTCCGCATCCGGTCATAAACATCATCCCAGCGACAAGGCATGCGCTGACAAGCAATACGCCCGTCAATCTCAACTTTTTCATTCTCAACCCTCCATACTAAAACTACCGGAGAAATTACATATATTTAGTATATTTTATCATATAGAAAACTTAATGTCACTCTAATCGTGGTTCTCCTGTACCGGGACTGCGCCTTAAACGTTTATCTTAAAATGACTTCTGCTGCTCTCGATGATCCCCTGCCGCCGTAGTTTTCCTATTTCGGCTGAGAGACCGCTCCTGTCGACTTCAAGATAGTCGGCGAGCTGCTGCCTGTCGAACGGTATATCGAATTCGCGGCTCCCCGCATCTCTTGCCTGGATCGAAAGGTAAGCGAGAAGTTTTTCGCGCGTCGTCCGCCTGGACGTGACCTCTATCTTTCTGTTGAACGAAAGATTTTTGGAGGCCATGATCCTTATAAGATTATCTCTGAAGCGGATCATGCCGCCAGCGTACGGGTCCGTGCCGCGAGACAGTCCCGATGCACGAAGCATCATTATCTCAGAATCGACCGGTGAGACGACGCTCACCGGCATTGATGCTTCATCTGAGAAAGCAAGAGATTCCCCGAAAATATCGCCTGCTCCGGCTCTTCCCAGTATGGAATTGTTCCCGGAAATATCAGTGCGGACGATCTGCACGACTCCTGAAAGGACTATCCCTATGCGGTCCGCAGGCTCACCTGCCCTGATAACGGTCTCGCCGCTCGCGCAGATTAACTTCCGCGCCTCGCAGGAATCAAGGATGCCGGCAATGCCTTCTTCACTTATTCCGCTGAGAAGCTCGCTGTTTTTCAGTTCTTCGGGGATGATTTTCATTTTTTCCTCCTTTTTGTTGAATATTCAACATACATTGCGGTCTGATTATATTATTATCAAACCGTAAAAGCAAGAGCGGAGAAAAAGGAGGGATCAGAAATGAAAAGAAGGATAATAAAAATAGACGAGGAAAAATGCAACGGCTGCGGCGCGTGCGCGAATGCGTGCCATGAAGGGGCCATCAGGATGGTAAACGGAAAAGCAAGACTCATGCGGGAGGATTACTGCGACGGTCTGGGTGACTGTCTTCCGGCCTGCCCGGTAAACGCGATCTCGTTTGAGGAGCGCGAAGCGCCCGCATATGACGCCGAAGCTGTGAAAGCCTCAAAAGAAAAAAGCGGCACTCTCCCCTGCGGGTGCCCGGGTTCGCAGTCCAGATCGATAGAAAGGGACCGCGCGAAGGCACCGGAGCCTGCAGCAACTGCAGCAAGCGAACTTTCGCAGTGGCCCGTCCAGATAAAACTCGCGCCGGTCAACGCGCCGTACTTTGACGGGGCGAAGCTGCTTATCGCGGCGGACTGCACAGCGTACGCGTATGCGAATTTCCACAGCGAATTTATCCGGGGACGCATCACGCTCATCGGATGCCCGAAACTTGACGATATCGACTACTCTGAAA
>JAZAUJ010000179.1:0-2819 GCA_036342375.1 Anaerovoracaceae bacterium
GTCCGCGACAAGTCGTCGTATCCTGTCGGGGAACTCACATTCGACGCGTTCGGCAATACTCCGGAATATGAAGACAGAGGCGTAAGAAAAAAGGCGCTTCTCGCGGCGGGGAACGCTGATTACGGATACTCTGACAAGATATATCCGCTCGACAGGGGCGTGGAGGTGCTCGGCGCGTCAAGCGACCACACTATACTCGATGTGACGGACGCGTCGCGCGAGATCAGGACAGGCGATACACTGCTGTTCGATCTCGAGTACGCGACGATGCTCATGCTGAGCCATTCGCCTGATGTCGAGATCGAGGTCATAGAGTAGAGCCGGGAGCCGTGACAGCGGCGGACTGCGGCGCAGGCAGCTTCCCGCATCCGGTTCATGAACTTCCGTTGACAAAGGTATCAGCGCCGAATACAATATACAGATGGTCTCCGCCGGAGCGGAGCCGTATTCAAGGAGGAAAACTGAGGATGGCAGAAGAACTTACACTTACCAGAGAAGGTTATGAGAAGATCAAGGCCGAATACGAGGAGCTCGTTTCGAAAACGAGAGCGGAGATCGCCGAGAAGCTGAAAGAGGCGAGAGCGTTCGGCGACTTGTCCGAGAACGCGGAATATGACGCCGCGAAAAACGAGCAGGCCGAAGTCGAGGCAAGGATCGTAAGGCTCGAGACGATGATGCGTGAAGCGAAGATCGTCGAGAAGAGCGCGGCCGGCAGGACGATCGTCAATGTCGGAAACAGAGTGACGGTGAAAAACGCCGATTCCGGCGACGAGAATGTATATGAGATCGTCGGCGCGACGGAGTCGGATCCGTTCAACGGAAAGATCTCGAACAAGAGCCCGATCGGAAAGGGCCTGATAGGCCACAGAGTGGGAGACGAGGTCAGCATAGACATACCGGACGGCTATATCAAGCTTGAAATACTGAAGATAGAAAGATAGGAAAGATCAAATGAGCAACAGAGACAACAGACAGGAAGGACCTCTGACCGAGGCGGAACTCACGGAACAGAGGCAGATCAGAAGGCAGAAGCTCCAGGAGCTCCGCGACGCGGGACGCGACCCGTTCCTTATCGAGACGTGGGATCAGGACGCGTACAGCCAGGACATCAAGGATAACTTTGACGAGATGGAAGGCAGAGAGGTCACGATCGCGGGACGCATGATGGCGAGGCGCATAATGGGAAAAGCCTCGTTCATCGATATCCAGGACCTCAAAGGCCGCATACAGTGCTACATAAAGCGCGACGACATCGGTCAGGAAGAGTATCAGTGGTTCAAGAAATATGATATCGGCGATATACTGGGTATCGTCGGGACTGTCTTCAAGACGAAGCAGGGCGAGATCACGGTCGAAGCTTCAAAACTCGTGCTCCTGTCGAAGTCGATACAGGTGCTGCCGAACAAGTGGACGGGCCTGAAAGATACAGATCTGAGATACAGGCAGAGATATGTGGACCTGATCGTGAATCCGGAAGTCAAGGATGTCTTCATCAAGAAGGCCGCCATCCTGACGGAGATAAGGCGCACCATGGAAGAGGACCTCGGATTCCTCGAAGTGCAGACGCCGATACTGAACACGATCGCGGGCGGCGGCGCGGCGAGGCCGTTCGTCACGCATCACAACACGCTCGATATAGACCTGACGCTTCGCATTGCCACGGAACTGCATCTCAAGAGACTCATCGTCGGCGGGCTCGACCGCGTGTACGAGATAGGCAGCGTGTTCCGCAACGAGGGCATGGACAACAGGCACAATCCCGAGTTCACGTCGATGGAATGCTACCAGGCGTACGGGAACCTCGATACGATGATGCGCGTCACAGAGAAGATTTTCTGCAATGTCTCAAAGAAGATAAACGGGACGCTCGAACTCGAATATCAGGGGAAGAAATTCGACCTGACGCCGCCGTGGAGATGCATCGATATGACCGACGGCGTAAAGGAAGTGACGGGCGTCGACTTTCATAATATAGATACGGATGAAGAGGCGCAGAAAGCCTGCCTCGACTACGGGCTCGACCCCGAAGTCGTGAAGGGCAAGAGCCGCGGCAAGCTCATCGGCGAGATGTTCGAAACTTACTGCGAGGAAGCGCCGGGATATCTCGACGGGCCTGTCTTCGTGACGGGGCATCCGGTCGATATCTCGCCGCTCGCGAAGCGCGACCCGAAGGATCCGCGCATCACGAGGCGATTCGAAGCCTATATCAACGGCTGGGAACTCGGTAACGCTTTCTCCGAGCTGAACGACCCGATCGACCAGTACGAGCGTTTCGTCGAGCAGCAGCATGAGCTCGATACGGGCGAAGACGAAGAGGCCCATCCGATGGATCTCGACTTCGTCAATGCGCTGGAAGTCGGTCTCCCGCCTACCGGCGGCCTCGGCATCGGCGTCGACAGACTGATAATGCTCATCACAAACCAGAGCACCATCAGAGATGTCATATTGTTCCCGACAATGAAGCCGGAAGGCAAGGGCGGAGCAAAGAAGGAGCGCGTCGAGATCGATTTCAGCAAGGTAGAGATCGAGCCGCTGTTCGAAGAATTCGTCGATTTTGACACCTTCAGCAAGTCGGATTTCAGAGCTGTTAAGATCAAAAACTGCGAAGAAGTTCCTAAGAGCGATAAGCTCTTGAAGTTCACACTGAACGACGGAACAGGCGAAGACAGAGTTATCCTGAGCGGCATCAAGAAGTACTACGATCCGGCTGAACTCGTTGGAAAGACTGCGATTGCGATCACTAACCTTCCACCGAGAAAGATGATGGGACAGTATTCAAACGGCATGCTGATCAGCGCAGTCAACGAGTATGACGGAGA
>JAZAUJ010000180.1:0-2818 GCA_036342375.1 Anaerovoracaceae bacterium
GCATAAGACGGTCGAGAGCGGCGGCCAGCTTACAGCCGAGTCACTGAGCGAAGAATACGACAGACTCAACACGAAATATTACGGCAGCGCCCTCACGAATGACGATATTATCAGATACGAGTGGTCGAGGATCCCTCATTTCTATAACGCTTACTATGTTTATCAGTATGCCACGGGATATTCGGCGGCAGCCGCGATCTCCGACATGCTGCTTTCCGACTTCAGCAAAAACGGCCGCCCGGGCAGGGCAGCCGCAGATTACACAGAGTTTCTGGGGTCGGGAAACAGCGATTATCCGATAGAACTTCTGAAGATCGCCGGAGTCGATATGAGCAGCACAGGGCCCGTCGACGATGCCATGAAGGTATTCGCGGATCTCGTCAGCGAATTCGAACGGCTCTCATGACATTTCGGAGCGCCGCGTATTATCGCGGCGCTTCGTCACACGAATTTCTCGTTCATGAGTTCGCTTACGACCCTCACGCCCTTTTCGAGATCTTCGGCGCTCCCGGGGGAGCATATCGAAAGCCTGACCGCGGGAAGCGGCTTTGTGTTTCCGACCGCGAATTTCTCAGCGGGATAAACTATGACGCCGCGGTGTTCGCATAACTGCGCGAATCTCGTCCCGCTCATCCCGGAAGGCAGGATGAGCCAGCGGAATATGTCCGAGCCTCCCCCCCTGCAGAACTGAGGCGGCAGATATCTTCCCACGACCGCGTTCCTTTTTATAGTGTTTTTCCTGTGATTTTCGAGGATATTCTCAAATTCGCCGGCAGCGGCGACCCTCGCCGCAAGTTCAGCCATCAGGGGCACGGCCGATATGTTTATGCTGTATAGCGTATCGCTCACCGTTTTCACATATTCCTCCGGCAGCGCAAGATACGCTATCCTCATCCCGGGCGCTATCACCTTGGAAATAGTAAGTATATACGCGCTGCGGCCGGGTATCATTTCCGACATGGACTTCATGCCCGGCTTCATGAGCTGATATGTCCCGTCTTCTATCAGAAAACAGTCCTCATTTTCAATGATATCGGCGATCTCTTTTCTCCTGTCTTCGGGCATCGTGACTGTAGTCGGGTTATTTGTCGCCGTCACGAGATACACACCCCTGATCTTATCGCGTCCGCAGGCGAGCCGGAGCGCCTCCGGGATCATTCCCCTGTCATCGGCGGGGACAGGCACGAGATGCAGACCGAACATCGCCGCCGCGGATTTTATCCCGGGATATGTATGATCCTCGACAGCTATCCTGTCGCCGCGGTGGAACATGGATGCCAGAAGACCGGTTATCGCGTTCTGTCCGCCCTGAGTGGTCAGGATATTCTGCGGGTGCGTGGTTTTTCCGCACCGTTCCATCAGCACCGCGGCCGCCGTCTTCTGCCATGCGGCCTCCGACGCGGACGAAAGTCCGAAAAGCCGCTCCATCCCTTCCTCCGCCATGATCTCGCGCATCATCCTCATAAGCGTGTCGTTCGCCGAAGGCTCCGGAACAGTCGCTCCCATATCAATGATCCCTTCATCGGGCGCGATCGCGCTGGCGTCTTCTACGAGCCTGCCGCTTACCATCACGTCATACGGGACAAATGTCCCGCTCCCCGCCTTAGAAGAAAGAAGCCCGTTCATCTCGCATTGCCTGAATGCCTTGAGCACCGTGCTCACATTGATATCGAGATAATCGGCAAGCTCGCGCATCGGCGGCATTTTCGTGCCGGGCATAAGTTTCCCGGACCTGATATCCTTTTCCAGAGTATCGGCTAGTTCCTTATACAGCGTGCGTCCCTTCTTCTCAAGTCTGGGCCTCCACGACATTGGATAATCATCGAATGAATTTACAGGCATATTGCACCTCCGTTCCGGGCGGCGGATATCATATCCCGCCTCCGGATAAAGCATAACACAAATGTGTACGCCACACAATTAAAATATTGTTTTGCAAACTCGTATGCTATACTATTTAAGCAGGAAAAAACGATAATGCATCAATATCAATGCAGATGACTTATTTCAAAGGAGGGACAGAAAATGAAACTGAATCAGTATGTAGTAGACGCATTCACTAATAAAGTATTCCACGGAAATCCCGCAGCGATTATCGTACTTGAAGACGAATTCCTGCCGGACGAACTCATGATAAAGATCGCAGCCGAGAACAATCTGTCCGAGACAGCTTTTCTCCTGAAGACCGGTCCGAAAAAATATCATCTCCGCTGGTTCACCCCGGCGGGCGAGATAGACCTGTGCGGACACGCCACGCTCGCGGCGTCACACGCGCTCATGACATATTTCGAAAAAGACGCTGACGAACTGACATACGAGACTCTGAGCGGCGACATTACGGTAAAAATCAATAACGGTCTCTATGAGATGGATTTCCCGGCGTACGACCTGAAAGAGATCCCTGTTACGGATCAGCTGAAAGACGTATGCGGCGTAGAGCCGGTCGCCGCCTGCATGGGACGGGACATACTCTGCGTTTTCGAAAATGAACAGCAGGTAAGAGATTTTGAACCGGATCTTGCAAAAATCGAAGCGCTGGACGGGCTGCTGCTGCATATAACAGCGAAGGGATCCGGGGAATATGACTGTGTTTCCCGCACATTCGCCCCGAAATGCAATGTGCCGGAAGACGCCGTCTGCGGCTCGGGCCACTGCCATATCATCCCCTACTGGTCACATGAGACGGGGCGCGATGAGCTCACGGCATATCAGGCCAGCCCGCGCGGCGGCACGCTGTACTGCAGGATGGCCGGAGACCGCGTAAAACTCTGCGGAAAAGCGGCTGTCTTCTCAGAAGCGGTCATAAACTGCTGACATA
>JAZAUJ010000181.1:0-2816 GCA_036342375.1 Anaerovoracaceae bacterium
AAAGGGGCATTTTTCTATGGGTGTGATCCCTGCGCTCCGAGCACGAAAAAACGGCCCTGCGGCCGTCCCTTCTTACTTCTTGAGTTTGACTATCGTGGCATATCCGCCCCGGTAGAACAAGAAGTTCTTAAATTGTTGTGTTGGTACCCCGTACGGGAATCGAACCCATGATTCAGCCGTGAGAGGGCTGCGTCTTAACCTCTTGACCAACGGGGCATGATGTTTTATGGTCCGCTTCGGATATTTCCGCGGCGAATAACATTATACTGTCCGAGCCGCCGTTTGTAAAGGTAAATCAGTTGAAAACAGTAAACTTTTTTGCTACAATCATATGCACCGGAGGACAATGATATGATCAGATATAAGAGCACAAGAGGCAGCGAAAACCAGCTGACGTCAGGGCAGGCTATCATAAAGGGCATTGCTGAGGACAGGGGGCTTTATGTCCCCGACGCGATCCCGAAACTCCCGCTGACGCCGGACGAGCTCGCGCTTATGCCATATAAAGAAGTAGCTTTTCACATCATCAGGGCGTTTTTCGATGACTATCCGGACGACGACCTGCGCGCGTGCGTCGACGGGGCGTATGACGGCAAGTTTGAGGCCGACGATGTCGTGCCGGTCGTGCACGCGGGCAGTGCGGATTTTCTCGAGCTTTATCACGGCCGGACGGCGGCGTTCAAGGATATGGCGCTCGCGATACTGCCGTACCTTCTGGCCGCAGCAATGCGCCGTGAACATGAGGACAAGAAGGTCTGCATCCTGACGGCGACATCCGGCGATACCGGCAAGGCGGCTCTTGAGGGATTCGCGGACGTCCCGGGGACTGAGATCATCGTCTTCTTCCCGAACAAAGGCGTGAGCGAAGTGCAGGAGCGCCAGATGGTGTCGCAGAAAGGCGCGAATACGCACGTGTTCGCTATCAACGGGAATTTTGACGACGCTCAGACGGGCGTAAAAAAGATATTCGCAGATCCCGCCATAGAGCGCGAGCTAGCGGAGGCCGGAGTCAGGCTTTCGTCGGCGAACTCGATAAATATCGGGCGCCTCGTTCCGCAGGTGGCGTACTATGTTTACGCGTACACGCGTCTTATCGCGCGCGGACGCATAAAATCCGGAGACAAAGTGAACATTGTCGTGCCGACAGGCAACTTCGGGAATATCCTTGCCGCGTACTATGCCGGCGAGATGGGCATCCCGGTGAACCGGTTCATCTGCGCTTCTAATAAGAATAAAGTCCTGACGGATTTCATCAATACAGGCGTCTACGACGCGAACCGCGAGTTCTATCTGACGAATTCGCCGTCGATGGATATCCTCGTTTCCAGCAATCTCGAGCGCCTGCTTTACCATCTCAGCGGCAATGACGGGGCCGAGGTCGCGCGCCTGATGGAGGCGCTCGACACAGACCGCCGCTACGAAGTTTCCGATAAAATACGCAGCGGAATGAGCAGGTTCTACGGCGGGTTCGCCGATGTCGACATGACGAACGACGCGATCGGCGAGATGTACCGCGAGAATGATTATCTTATCGACACTCACACCGCGGTCGCATACAAGGTATATGAAAACTACGTCGAAGAGACGGGAGACACAAAGCCGGCATTGATAGCGTCAACCGCGAGCGCGTACAAGTTCGCGGACAGTGTCGCCGACTCCATCGGCATCGGAAGAGGCTCGAACGGTTTCGAATCTATCAGGAGGGTATATGAGGCCACGGGCGTGCCGGTGCCGTCCTGCCTGTCCGACCTCGAAGACGCAGAGATCAGATTCCGGGACGTTGTCGACGTAAAAGACATGCCCGAAGCAGTAAAAAAATCGCTAAAATAATTTGTGTTTTCGGGAAAGAAACTCAGAGAAAACGGCTGAAAGCCGCCAGACAGAAAGGCTGCGGCGATTTGACAGAACTTCAAAATATACTTGATTCCAAGTTTATCTTGTGCTAAAATGAATACATACTAAGGCGGTCTCATATCGGTAAGAATTGAGGATGAGATGATACTTTTGAGAGGATTGTGATCGCCTGATAATTCTCCAAAAGGGTTTGAGGAAAGAGCAAAAAGAGCCTGACGCAGGCTCTTTTTGATATTATGCGGAAACTGCCGCGCCGCCCCCGGCGCTCCGGACCGGCCCCGCGAAAAGCCCGGCCGCAGGCGAGGCGCCGCGGCGCTCCGGACCGGCCCTGCGAATAACTCAGCTACAGGCCTAGTCGCTGCGGCGCTCCGGACCGGCTCTTGGAATAGCTCAGCCTCAGGCCGCGCCGCTTCGGCGCTCCAGGCCGGCACCTTAATGGCAAAAGAAAACCGCCGCCTTTTTCAGCGCGGCGATTTGTTTTTGTTCTGGCGGAGGGCACGGGACTCGAACCCGCGGGGCTGTTACACCTTACTCGCTTTCCAGGCGAGCTCCTTAGCCACTCGGTCAACCCTCCGGATCAACAGATGCTTAGTTGCATATCGAATATTCAGCTCCGGTCAGAAAAACTGACCATGTATCAATGTACCATAGTGCGGCCTGTTTTTCAAGTGTTCCCGCGCCGGAAATTCGTGAATGGAAACGGCCGCGGAGAGCGCATCGCAAAAGACCGAAACAGGGGAGAAAGCATTGATGCGGCAAAAGCCTCATGGTAAAATATACCAATAGTTTGATGCTGCTTTGAAAGCCCTGAAGGGAGGTTTAATGAGATTACCGGAAGAAATCAGGATGGAACTTGAGCGGGAGCAGGCATTGCTGGAGCGGCTGGAAAGCGCGTATCAAGACCTGCCTGCCGGCTGCATAGAGCGAAAGTCGCGGAACGGGCATGAATACCTGTTTCTGAA
>JAZAUJ010000182.1:0-2779 GCA_036342375.1 Anaerovoracaceae bacterium
GAATCCGATGAGGATACTCGACTGCAAGTCTCCGGAGGATCAGAAACTCGTGGAAGGCGCGCCGGTCATGCTGGATTATCTGTGCGACGACTGCAGAGAGGCGTTTGAAGAGCTCAGGGCCGATCTTGAGGCCATGGGCATTGAATATATCGTCGACCCCGGCATTGTCAGGGGACTCGATTATTACACGAAGACGGCATTCGAATTCATCTCGAAGAATATCGGAGCGCAGAGCACGGTGTGCGGCGGAGGAAGATACGATTATCTCGCGGAAGAGATAGGCGGCCCTCATATCCCGGGCGTCGGATTCGGGCTCGGGATAGAGCGGCTTCTGATAACGATGGAGGAAAACGGCGTCGTGATACCGGAACCTGCCGGACCTGACGTGTTTATCGTATTCGTGGGAGACGAAGCGAAAAGGAAGGCTCTGGGCCTTGCCGCCGAGCTGAGGCGCGAAGGATATTCCGTAGCGCTCGATGATATGGCGAGGAACGTAAAGGGCCAGTTCAAGTACGCGAACAGGCTCGGGGCCGCGAAGACGCTCGTGCTCGGCGAAGACGAGATAAAGGCCGGCACCGTCGCGGTGAAAGATATGGAGACCGGAGAGCAGAAAGAAGTCGCGATAGAGAGACTCGCGGACGCTCTTAAATAGATCGGGAAGGTGAAGAAAATAATGGGCAGTTTATTCAAAAGAACAAATATGTGCGGTGATCTGCGTAAAGAGGATATAGGTGCGGACGTATGCCTTAACGGCTGGATCGCGAAGAGCAGAGACCTCGGGGGCCTGGTGTTCTGCGATGTCAGGGACAAGACGGGCATAACGCAGGTCGTGTTCGACGACAGCATCCCGCAGGAACTGTTCGAAAAGGCGCAGACCCTGAGAAGCGAGTACTGCGTCGGCGTTAAGGGGAAGGTCCGCGCGCGCGAATCCGTCAACAGCGCGATACCGACCGGCGACATAGAGATCCTCGCGTCGGATCTCGTGATATACTCAAGGTCCGAAACGCCGCCGATCTATGTGAAAGATGACGACAATGTAGATATGAACCTGAGGCTCAAGTACAGATACCTTGACCTCAGAAAAAAGAAGATGCAGGACAATCTCACATTCCGCAGCAATGTCTGCAAACTGGCGAGAGATTATTTCGCGGAGCAGGGCTTCACTGAAGTCGAGACGCCGGATCTGCAGAAGCCTACGCCTGAAGGATCGAGAGACTATCTCGTCCCGAGCAGGATCCAGAACGGGAGTTTCTACGCGCTGCCGCAGTCGCCTCAGCTGTTCAAGCAGCTGCTTATGGTGGGCGGCACGGACAGATATATCCAGATCGCGAGATGCTTCAGGGATGAAGATCTGCGCGCCGACCGTCAGCCGGAATTCACGCAGATAGACATGGAGATGTCATTCATTGATGAAGACGATATCATAGCCGTGAACGAGGGGTTCCTGAAGAGGCTGTTCGAAGAGATGACGGGCATCGACGTGAAGATACCGCTGCCGCGCCTCACATGGGATGAAGCGATGACGAGATACGGGAGCGACAAGCCGGATACGCGTTTCGGATTCGAACTGCATGACCTAAGCGGTCTCGATGTCATAAAAAACAGCGGGTTCAGGGTATTCGAGAGCGCGCTCGAGAGCGGCGGCGATGTGCGCGGCATATGCATCGAAGGCGGCGCGGACAGATACAGCAGGAAAAAAATAGATAAGATGACAGAGCATATCCGCAGTTTCCAGGCGAAGGGCATGGTCTGGATAAAGAAGACGAAAGACGGGATAACGTCGTCTGTAAACAAGTTCTTCGGCGAAGCGGAGCTGCTTGAGATCGCCGGCGAGTTCGATGCCGGAGACAATGACCTCATCCTCATTGTCGCCGACAGGCCGAAAGTCGTGTTCGACAGCCTCGGCTATCTGAGAAGGGCTATAGCTGACGATATGGGCCTGCTGGACCCGAAGCAGTTCAATATGCTGTGGGTAACCGACTTCCCGCTGTTCGAATACAGCGAGGAAGAAGAAAGATATGTGGCGGAGCATCATCCGTTCACGCATCCGAAAGACGAGGACATCCCGCTGATAGATGAACATCCGGAACTGTGCCACGCGCGCGCTTATGATATAGTCATAAACGGCGTCGAGGCAGGCGGCGGCAGCATAAGGATCCACGATACGGAGCTGCAGTCGAAGATGTTCAGAGCGCTCGGGATGAGCGATAAAGAAATAGAGGAAAAATTCGGCTTCCTGACAGAAGCGATGAAATTCGGAGCGCCGCCGCACGGCGGTCTGGCGTACGGCCTTGACAGGCTCGTGATGCTGATGCTCGGAGAAGAGACGATAAGAGACGTTATAGCGTTCCCGAAGAACCAGGCGGCTCAGTGCATGGTATCAGGAGCCCCCGGACCTGCGGCGCCCGAAGACCTGAAAGAACTCGGGCTCGAGCTGATAAAAAAGGACTGAGGTCGCGAATTGAAAAAGACAGGCATACTCGGAGGCACATTCGATCCCGTGCATTACGGCCATATAAGGCTCGCGGAAGACGCGGCAGAGCTCGCGGGTCTCGACGAGGTGAAACTCGTCCCGGCGAGGATACAGCCGTTCAAGAGCAAACTTGAGATCACCGATGACAAAGACAGGCTGGCGATGCTCAGGATAGCGTGCGGGGAAAGCAGCAGACTTTCCGTATCGACTATAGAACTCGACGAACCGCGGATATCGTACACATACCTCACTCTGAACGAGATAAAGACATTGCTTGACAATGATGATAAAATATTCTTCATAACA
>JAZAUJ010000183.1:0-2776 GCA_036342375.1 Anaerovoracaceae bacterium
ATCAAGCCTTTTCTTCAAGCTTTTCACGTATCCTTTCAGCAATGCAGGAAGCGTCCATTCCGTACTTCTCAAACAGCTGCGCGCATGTGCCGTGTTCTATGAACTTGTTCGGCCACGCTATGCAGAGTACATCGCAGTCGATGCCCGCGTATTTTATCTCGGCGACTGTCTCTTCGCCGACGCCCCTGTTAAGCACATTATCTTCACATGTCACTATAAGATCATAGCGTTCGGCTGTGTCGAGTATCGTTATGAGATCGAGCGGCCGTGCGAATCTCACATTTCCGACGCCGCAGTTTATGCCTTCCTTTTCCAGCATTGATGAGGCCTCAAGCGCGTGTTTCACCATGCTGCCGACAGCCCATATGAAAACGTTCTCCCCTTCTTTCAGGATCTCAGCCCCGTTGTCAAGAGGTTCGCGCGGCATGTCGATATCGCCGTTTTCTCCGCGCGGATATCTTATAGCGCAGGGCGAGTCTATCGTCAGGGCCATGTCCATCATCTGTCTCAGTTCCTCACCGTCGCGCGGCGCCATGACCGTCATGTTCGGCATGTGCGAAAGATAGGAAATATCAAATATCCCGTGGTGCGTCTCGCCGTCTGCTCCTACGACGCCGGCCCTGTCTATGCAGAATGACACAGGCAGATCCTGCATGCAGACGTCCATAAGTATCTGATCATACGCACGCTGAAGGAATGTCGAGTAAATAGCCACGAACGGATGTATCCCGGACAGTGCGAGTCCGGCTGCGAATGACACGCCGTGACCTTCGGCGATGCCGACATCGAACACGCGCTCGGGATATGCTTTTTTAGCGGCGGCAAGTCCCGTGGCGTTTGTCATCGCCGCGGATATCGCGGCTGTATTTCTGTTACCATCGAGTATCTCGAGCATCTTATCGCCGAATATCTCGGAATATGTTTTCACGCCTTCCTTTTTTTCGCAGCGCCCGGTCTCCGGGTCGAACGGACCGGTGCCGTGGAATCTGCCGGGTTCGCTTTCAGCGTTGCGGTAGCCCTTCCCTTTTTTAGTGATCACATGGACCAGGACCGGGCCTTCGACGTCCTTCGCGATGCGCAGAGATTCTGTCAGGGATCTGAGATCGTGGCCGTTGAACGGCCCGAAATATTTGAACCCCATTTCTTCGAAGAAGATGCCTCCTACAACAGTGTATTTGAGCGAGTCGCGCGTCTTTTCGAGCCGTTCGTACATCCTGCTGCCGATGACCGGTATATTTTCGACCTTTTTCAGGCTGTTTTTCAGTTCCGTATATCTCCTCGATGTCCGGAGCTTGGTGAGATGCATGGCGAGGCCGCCTTTGCTCGCTTCTATCGACATGCCGTTGTCGTTGAGGATGACAAGGGCGTTCGTGCGGGACGCGCCGAGGTCATTCAGCCCTTCCAGCGCGAGACCGCCCGTAAGCGCTCCGTCTCCGATAACGGCCACCGTATGATAATCTTCGCCGTTAAGATCACGCGCTTCCGCCATTCCGAAAAGCGCGGATATAGAATTGCTCGCGTGACCTGTGTCGAACCAGTCGTATTCGCTCTCGTTCCGTTTCGGGAAACCGCTCAGGCCGCCGAACTGTCTCAATGTATCGAAATCATCGGCTCTTCCTGTCAGCAGTTTATGGACATACGACTGATGCCCGACATCCCATATTATCCTGTCGCGGCTGAAGTCGAATATCCGCTCGAGCGCGACTGTGAGTTCCACAATACCGAGATTTGACGCGAGATGGCCTCCCGTCCTGCTGATAGTAGTGACGAGTATATCGCGGATCTCATCGCATAATATTACAAGTTCTTCGTCTGAAAGCTGCCTGAGATCGCGGGGCAGATCCATGTCTTTTAAATGTTTCATCAGTTACGCACTCTCTCACGTTCTCTAAGTTCAAGCATATCCAGCAGATGATAGAAAAACTCGGCATTGTCGTAATATTCGGCTATTGCGCCGTACGCCCTGTCGAGATGCATCTCCATTTTTTCATATGATTTTTCAAGACCGAAAATGGCGGGATAATTCGATTTGTCCATGGCCGCATCCATACCGGTGTTTTTTCCGAGCTCCTTGGCATCGCCGACTATATCAAGGATGTCGTCCCTTACCTGGAACGCCAGTCCGAGATTCTCAGCGTAATCTGTCAGCCTGTCCATCTGTTCCTGAGTGCCTCCGCCGAGATGGACGCCCGCTTTCACGGCGCCGCGGATCATTGCTCCGGTCTTGTTGATATTGATATAGTCGAGCA
The DNA here is from genome assembly GCA_036342375.1 of Anaerovoracaceae bacterium. Lineage (GTDB taxonomy): Bacteria > Bacillota > Clostridia > Peptostreptococcales > Anaerovoracaceae > JALCRY01. The sequence goes on from JAZAUJ010000183.1 coordinate 2,250, forward strand.
TTTCAACAGAAACGTCCTTCCCTTCCGCCTCGAGGTCGGATATCTGTCCCGCGACCATGCCGCGCACGCCCGCTCCTCTTGAGATCTCGTAGGACGCTTTGACGCGTTTTGTAAGCTCATCTATATCGTCCAGGTACATCAGCATATCTCTGTTCATGAGTTCGAACGCTGAACTGAGAAGGCCGTCTCCTGCGAGCGTCGCGATGCCTGCTCCGAATTTTACATGATTTGTCGGAAGTCCGCGCCTGAGCTCGTCATCATCCATGCACGGAAGATCGTCGTGAATAAGAGAGTATGTGTGGATATATTCGATGGCGCATGCGTAAGGAAGCGCTGTCATGACGTCGCCGCCGCAGAATTCGCATGCTCCCAGCACAAGCGCGGGGCGTATGCGTTTCCCGCCGGCCTCGAGACTGTACTTCATCGAGTCATACAGCGTTATGCTCTTTCTGTCGATCCTGGGCATGAAATCCATCAGATGCTCATCTACGATCTCCTTATACCTTTTGAAATCCTTATCCATTTTC
>JAZAUJ010000184.1:0-2775 GCA_036342375.1 Anaerovoracaceae bacterium
CCCGGATCCCGCCTCAGAGCCGGTGCGCCGAAACCGGGATGCGAGCCTATCAGGCTCGGGGCCGGGGCCGAATCAGACCCGGATCCCGCCTCAGCGCAGGTGCGCCGGGGCCGGGCTGCGAACCGATCTTGCCCGGACCGGTGCCGGAGCCGCCCGCAGCCCCGCATACGGCAAAGAGGATCAAAAATATCCGATACATATATGAGAAGGGCCCCTCCTGCGAGGGGCTCTTCTCATTCCGATTAGTAGTATTGTATATTGTGAGAGTTGTATAGAGAGAGTTGTATAGAAAGAGTTATCAAATCATCGTGTCGGCTTCAGGCACCGGAAGCGCCGCGTTTTCGCCGCTTTCCTCGGCCGCGGCTTCCGGCAGACGTTCCATGAACTGACCGGAATAATCCGTAAAACCGACTTTTCTGTAAAGAGGCATCGCGTCTTTCGTGAGCAGCACGCCGCGCAGGTCTTTCAGTTCATCCGACTCCGACAGCGTCCGCACGAGCTGTTCTCCCGCTCCCGTGCCTCTGTACTCCGGATCGATCACTACATCTGTCAGATAGTAGCATGTGGCGTGATCCGATATGGCTCTCGCGAATCCGATCTGCCTGTCATCTCTCATGGAGAAGATACCGAAGCAAACTGACTTCATCATCGAGCGCCTCACCTGCATGCGCGAACGGTCTTTTCCCAGCTTTGTGAACTGCATGAGATGCATGATATCATCCATATCCATGTTCTCCATCCCGCTGAGCACATAATACGCATCATCGCCGTGTATCTCGATCGCCGGACGCAGGTTTTTCAGTTTATCCTTTATCCTTTTTATCAGCAATAATGTTCCTCCGCATTGTCTATATTTATATTACACACTCTTTTATAATTTCATTATACATATTTATTGATGTTTGTCAACAATTGATATAAATCATTTATTGACTTTCGTGTATTTCTCAAGTATATTAACAATATATACATGTAGAAAATCAAAGAGCAAATATTCAAATCATATTGGGGTAATAAGATGAAAGAACAGACCGCAAATTTCGAAACTTTGGACGAAGACGAGGCAGAACGCCGCAGGAAAAATCTGATGGGCGCATTTCTCTACATGGTACCTATCTACAACGGGTATATCTATGCGAACAACAATCTGAAAAAGCACGATCTGACAAAAACTCAGTTCCGCGCGCTGTTTGTGGTGATCTCCATGCCGGGTATCACGATGTCCGATCTTGCGGATAACATCGCGATCTCAAGGGAGCAGGCGACACGCGCCGTTACTCCGCTCGTAAAAAGGAAACTGATGACGAGGACTGTTGACCGGATGAACAGGAGGCAGCTCAATCTGAAACTGACGCCTGAAGGGCACCGGTTCGTATATCAGCTCGTAGAGGAATTCATAGAGACAGCAGAGGATAAATTCAAAGGACTCTCCCAGGCGGAGATAGATGATTTCTATAACGCTGTCACGACTGTCTCAAATACGCTCGGGAAGTTGCACCGCATGGACCGCAGGACCGCCGCCGCGGCGGAAAGGCGCTAGCGGCAGGCATTCAGCGCCCGAGTATCAGTTCAGCTATGTCTTCCGGCCGCCGGGCGACGGCCGGTTTTTTTCGGCCTGTTTTCCGGGCAAATTCCATGAGCGTCTTCTCCCCGCGGAATCCCCATCCGGCGGCTATCAGAGGGAGTCCGGCGTTTTCGGCGGACTCGAAATCCACTTCCTGATCTCCGACATACACCGTTTCAGACGGCGCAGCCCCGATGCGCTCCATGGCGGAGCGTATCATCCCGGGATCCGGTTTCGGCTTCACATTCTCCGTCGCGCCCGCGCAGACATCTATAAGATCTCCGAAAAAATATGAAACGAGGCCCCGCGCGGCCTCGTCATTTTTATTTGAAACGACCGCCGTCGCGAGCCCGGCATCTTTCAGCATGACGAGCATTTCATCAATGCCGGGATACGGCGCTGTCCTGTTCCGGCAGTTCACGGTGTAATATGATTTGAAGTCCCGGAATATCGCTTCATAGTCCGGGTCGTCCCTGCCGAGGGAGAGCGACTGCGCGATAAGATTTCTGATGCCGCGCCCGACATTTCTTTTCACCTGCGCCTCCGTCCGGGCCTCCCGGCCGTACGCCGCGAATGTGTGGTTCACAGCGTCCGCAAGGTCGCCTATCGTGTCGAGCAGCGTTCCGTCAAGATCGAATATCACCGCGTTTATCATGCCGTCACCTCGCGAGGATCTCATAGCCGTCCTCAGTCACGGCGACCTGCACTTCCGCCTGCGCGGACGGGGAACCGTCCACCGTGTAGATCGTCCAGTCATTCGACTCGTCTACATATATATCGTGCTTTCCGGCATTGATCATAGGCTCCACGGTAAATACCATGCCCGGCGCCATCAGCATCTCCTCGCCGCGGCGCGAAACATAACTGACCCACGGCTCCTCGTGGAACTCGAGGCCCACGCCGTGGCCGCCGACCTCTTCAACGACGGAGAATCCGCATGACTTCACATAGTCGTTCACGGCCTGCCCCATGTCGCCGAGGCAGTGCCACGGGCTCACTTCCGCGAGCCCCCTCTTTATCGCTTCGTAGACGCAGTCGACGAGTTTTCGTTTTTCTTCATCTATTTCGCCAATGCAGAACATCCGCGAAGAGTCGGAAAAGTATCCGTCAAGTATCGTCGAAACGTCGACATTGATAATATCGCCCTCTTTGAGCACGACAGTTTCGCTCGGTATCCCGTGGCAGACCTGATCGTTCACGGACGTGCAGAC
>JAZAUJ010000185.1:0-2727 GCA_036342375.1 Anaerovoracaceae bacterium
ATCGAAAGCCTCCGCGCCGGGAAATGCGACGCATTGATGCTGTTCGATACGGTCACAGGCATGAAGACCGGAGATAAAAAAAAGGGATTCGATACTATAGCGCTCCCCGGGGTCATTGAGGAATTCATCTGCTCGAAGCAGGCGCTCGAAAGATACGGCTCGCCCGAAGGAGTCATAAAGGAGCTTCCGCTCGTTACGCAGAGAGATTCCGAGCAGTACCACGAATACTGCCGCCGCGGACTTATGGATAAATTCGGGACGTCGTTCCGGCGCGTCATTTACATAGATTCTATCTCGAAACAGCATCTGATCGTCAGCCTTTCGAGAGGCTTCGCGATCGTGCCGGATTATGAGATCGAGGACGATTCGGACATCGTCTCGATACCGCTGAACAGTTCGTACGTGACTTCGATGGAGTTCGTGTACAATAAACAGAGCGCTTCGCCGGAGCTCCGAAAGCTGGCGGAGTTCATCAGAGGCGAATCCCGGCGCTGACGGGCCGGGGTCCTGTTCATCCTTCAAATTCAGTCTTCCTTTATGGATTCTATCTTCTGCTCGAGTTCGGCGATCTCCTGCTTCAATGTGTCGATCCTGAGCGCGTGTTCGAGTACTTCGGACTGTGTCTGCTCTTCGCCCTCGGCGAGGTATTTGTCGTACATGAACCTGCCGATCTCCTCATATTCGTCTATGATCGCGCTCTTTTTATTCCGGATCTTTTTCTTCGCTCTGCCTATCTTTCCGGCGTCGGCCGCTTCCCGGACCGCTTTCGCCCCCAGTTCCTTCGCACTGTCCATAATATCCGACATATCATTTTCTCCTTGCCTGACGCATGCGTCTGTCTGCGTCTCTCTTCGCGATATCCTCGCGCTTGTCATAGAGTTTCTTGCCGCGCGCAATGGCTATTTCCATCTTTGCGAGCCCGTTTTCATTTATATACATCCTCAGCGGTATCAATGCCATGCCGTCCTGCTGCTGGGCTTCGCCAAGCTTTTTTATTTCCCTTTTGTGCAGCAGCAGTTTCCGTTTTCTCAGCGGATCCACATTGAATATATTTCCCTGCTCATAAGGACTTATGTGCATGCCGATGATAACGGCTTCTCCGTTCTCTACTCTTATATAACTGTCGCGGATGTTTACTTTCCCCCTGCGCACGGATTTTATCTCCGTGCCGGTCAGCACGATACCCGCTTCGAATGTCTCATCGATAAAATAGTCATGCCGCGCTCTTTTATTGTTCGCCGCAAGCTTTACCTGTTTAGGCACCGGCTGCCTCCTTTCTTCAAGCGTCCGCTCCGTACCGCGGCAGTCTTCCGGATACGCCGCGCGGATACAGCCTGAAAACGGCGGCCCCCACGACATCCTTTATCGCGACATCGCCGATCGCGCTGTTTCTGGAATCGAGGCTCACGGCTCTGTTATCGCCCAGTACGAACAGTTTTCCCTCCGGCACCTCGTGCCGGAACGCGCTTTCGCCTTCTGTCGTTCCGTCGTTCGTATATGACTGGTCCTGCGGTTTCCCGTTCACAAGTACCTCGCCGCCGGAGATGTCTATCACATCGCCCGGAAGGCCTATAACGCGCTTTATGAAATATTTCGGCTTATTCTGCGCCCGCGCTCTGAATACGATCACGTCGCCCCTTTTCGGCGCGCGCCTCCTGTAAGCCGTTTTGTCCAGGATAAGCAGATCGTCTTCAAAAATATTCGGCTGCATCGATGTTTCTTTTACGCGCACCGAACTGACGCACGCGGTCACCGCGACCGCCGCTATGCATGCAAGCGCCGCGTCCGCGGAGCCGGGGCGGCCGAACGCTCTGCTCAGCGCGCTTCCTTTCTTATCAATGCTCCGCCCGTTTTTTCTGTTTTTCTTTTTCATTCCGCTTCCGCTCCTGTCACGGGCCGTATTCCGGTATCCTTCCCGCCCTGCTCAGGGGGAACAGCCTGAACACGACCTTTCCTTCTATCCTTGAGATATCGACAGTCCCTATCACCCGGCTGTCGTTGCTGTTGTTTCTGTTGTCGCCCATCGCGAATATATGTCCTTCCGGCACTGTCACTTCGGGGAAATAGCCGTACGTCTCTTTATCTTTCGTGTATGACTCGTCCTCCGGCTTCCCGTTCAGATAGACCTGTCCGTCCTTCACACTGACAGTATCTCCCGCTATCCCGATGACGCGCTTGATATAAAGTTCCTCGTCCTCGGTCCCCTCGTTCACTTTGAATACGATGACATCGCCGCGCTCCGGGTCATGGTTTTTATACGCCAGCTTGTTCATGAAGACGTAATCGCGGTCCATGAAATTTGGTTCCATGGATTCGCCGCTCACGATGACCGGCCTTATGACTGATATAAGCGCGAATACGACCGCGACTGTGATAATGATATCGAGGATAAAATTCCTCACGCTGCGCCGGCGTTCTTTATTTTTCTGTATGCGCTCCGCACGGACGCCCTGCATGACAGCTCCGCTTCTTCCCGCGTATCCTTCTTCAGCCCCGGCGGCGGCCGCAGTCTCAGAGCCCTGCGGCTTTTCGGGCGCGCCCTCTTCCCCGGCCGCGCTGTTTTCCGTTTCGGGCGGTCTTTCGTCCGGTGCCGCGCCCGGGCCTTCGTTTTCCGCCGCGGAGATCTCTTTTTCCGGTCCGCTGCCGGCGGCGGTCACGCATTCTTCATGTTTCTCTCTATAATCACTCATTCCTGTCACTCTTTATCTGTTCGGGATGCGGGATCTA
>JAZAUJ010000186.1:0-2711 GCA_036342375.1 Anaerovoracaceae bacterium
GTCGGGATCTCAGCCTGCAGGAGAGCTGAGCCGACGACGCGCAGCGTAATTAAGCTGCCATTGCGTAATTGTTGTTATTTTTAGCGTTTGTATTTAACGTGCCCTGTTTAACGAAGACTGAGCAAACTTCGGTCCGCTTACCATAGTTCCGCATCCCTGTCGAAACCATTACACCCCCAAAAAGGTACTGATATTATACCCTCTTTTGCCGGGAAATAATAGGCGGCAGAAATATTTTTTTCGCAATGTCCGTTTTATTACTCAAACTTGAACAAGTTGAGCCCTGTCTTATCCGAGTGGACGCGCTCTACGGTGCCGTCTGTCACTTCGATTATCATCTCGCACGTGGGCCCGACGACGGCTTCGTTGAGGTGGCCGCCGGTGACGGCGCCATCCGCATTGGCGGCGTTCATATGGATGTGCGCGTAATATTCTCCGTCCATCGTCGTCACCGTGCCCCAGAGCCCTGTGATCTCGGCCGGCCCTTCGAATGTATTCTTGTGATACTCTTTGTCCGCGGGGTCGAACAGCCCGACTGTATACCGCTGCAATGCGCCGAGCGCTTTCACTTCGGCGAGCCGGATGTTTTCCGCGCGGCACACGTTTTCGAGCTGCGCGAGTATTTCCTCGCCGGTATCCATCCTGACAAACAGCCTGTTTCCGAATCTGCGATATTCCATAACGACCTCCTTCTCTGAAAAATATTATCACCGTGCGGCCGTCTGATCAATGCCCCGCGCAATTGATTCACGCGGTCTGGAAATGCGCAAGAAAACCGCCGCGAAAGCGGCGGTCATTCTTTTCATTTATTCAAGACTATTTATTTCAGTCAGGCCGGTTCCGGATCAGGCGCACTGCCTGTCAGGGATCCTTTCGACTTTCGAACGATCGAGCACTTTCCCTGCGATCGCTCCGATCACGCCGCCGATCACGGCAGGGATGATCCATTCGAGTCCGTTCGAGGCGAACGGGAGCACCGATGTGTCTACGATGCCGAATGCGCCGGAGACGCTGGTGAGCAGCGCGGCGTATGTCGCGAATCCTGTCACCCTGTCGTTCGTGATCTTCCTGTCGAAGAGGGCCATGACCACGAGTACTATGAGCGGCGGATAAAGCACGTTGAGTATAGGCGCGGCAATGCTGATGATCTTGGAGAGTCCGAAGTTCGACATTACGAAGCTTACGCCGATCACTGCGATGGCTACCTGCTTGTACTTAAGTTTTCCGTTCGTGAGTTCCTCAAAATAGTTGCCCGCTACCGATGAAAGCCCTATCGCTGTCGTGAGGCACGCCATGAGCACGATTATCGCGAGCGCTATGACTCCGTAACCGCCGAGCAGTTTGTTCGTGATCGCTATCATGAGCGGCGCCTGCTTGAGTCCGGCGAATTCAGGGAGTCCCGAAACTGTCGCGCCGAGATATGTGAGTCCGCCGTATACGAGGCCGAGCAGCACCGCGGCGATGATATCGGCTATCGCCACAGCTTTTCTCACGCCTTTGCCCTTTGTGAAGCCGTATCCCTGGGCTGCCGTCACAAGCATAAGAGCCATGAGGACGCCCGCCATTCCGTCCATCGTCTGATATCCGTTGAGTATGCCTTCATGCATTGGTGCCGTATTATGCACTACTATAGGCGCGCCCGCGGGATTCACGATTCCTATGATAATGAGCGTTACCATGACTGTGAGGAGCACCGGCGTGAGGTAGTTCCCGATGATGTCAACGACCTTCGTCGGCCTGATCACGAACAGGGCGACGATGCCGAAGAATATGGCGCTGAACAGCCACTGCGGGAGCTGGGGCACGAGCGTGCTTATCCCCATTTCGTATGTCGTTGCCGCCGTACGCGGTATGGCGACACACGGTCCGATGCAGAGGATGATGACGGTGAGCATGATCTTGCCGGGTACGCGGCCGATCTTGCCTACGACGCCGTCAATGCCGCCTCTCCTGTTTGCGACGACCGAATAGACGGCCGCGGCGGCAAGTCCCGCGTCCATGATGAAGAATCCGATAAATCCGGTGAACCATTCCGTTCCTGTGTTTCTGCCGAGGAACGGCGGGAATATAAGGTTTCCGGCGCCGAATTCCGTAGCGAACAGTGCGAGTCCCATGCAGATGATCGCTGAGAGTTTTCCTTTCGAAGGTTTATTGTTCTCCATTTATTTTCCACTCCTGAAATGATAAGACAAAAAGGTTTACACGTTTTCTTTGACAAAAAAATAACATACATTCATTCATTTGAAAAACGAAAAAAATATCTTGCGCGACATCTTTTTTTCATGGACACGTTGCGCCCGGGCATTGATAAGAGATATAATCCGATTAGAGAGGAGACCCGGATATGGATATAGAAAAAATCACATACTTTTTTACCGCAGCTGATCTCGGGAGTTTCACGCAGGCCGCGAAGCGGTGCGGGATAACTCAGACGGCGATGAGCAAGTATATTCTGACTCTGGAAAACGATCTGGGCTGCTCGCTGTTTTTCAGGACGAACAAGGGCTGCTCGCTCACGACTGAGGGCAGGCTTTTCTACGACGGCATGAAAGAACTGTATGACGGATACCAGCGGCTCCGGGCGGACGTCGCGATGGCGGGCGAAAATGTGCTGTGGGTCGGATTCGAAGGGGATCATATCATGAGTGTCCCCCAGTTCATCGCATTCGAGGAGAAATATCCGAATATAGGCATTGCCGTCACATTCGGGA
>JAZAUJ010000187.1:0-2677 GCA_036342375.1 Anaerovoracaceae bacterium
ATGTATCTGCTGTACGGCCTCGTCCTGGCCGAAGTACGACTGGAACCGCTCGCTTCTCGCTGTCTTTAATATCGTCCCGCCGTACTGTATTATGTCGCCTACGGAATCATTTTTGAGAAGCTTGAAGTCTCCTTCTATGAGGCCTTCATATCCTCTCATGACCCCGACGGTCTCAATGTTGTAAGTGTTCGCTGTCCTTACCACGGCCCTCAGCGCCGCGTTCATGCCGGGCGCGTCGCCGCCGCTCGAAAGTACCGCTATCCTTTTCATATATTTCCTCCTAACATTTCACATTCTCAGGACCGAGCAGGTCTTCAGCCTCCCGGCGCATCCCGGCGCTCCCGCTCACGCGCATCGCTTCTGAACCGCGAAGCGTCTTCCCGCCGGGCATATAAATAATAACATCCCTGCCGCCTTTGTTATGTAAAATAATATTTTTCAATTCACCGAACATCGCCTGTACATCGTCTGAAGGAGGTATCCTGAATTTTACAGGACCGCTGCCGGCGCCGGACGCCAGACTTTCCAGATCACTTATCTTAGATGCGATGATCTTGGAATCATCCTCATCATTATAATCCACACGGCCGCTTATTGCTATAACCGCATCTTCCTTCAGAAAAGCGGAATACTGTTCATACGTTTTCGGGAACACGATGATCTCCATCTCTCCGACAAGATCGTCCAGTCCGACCGACGCCATTATTCTGTTCGTCTTCGTAACGATCGTCCTTACGCTGTTCACGATACCGGCGCATACTGCAGGCTGGCCGCCTCGGACAGAGGGCCGTCCCTCTCTTTCAGGATCCTGCGAAGCCTTGAGATCAGCGGACGAGATATTCGTTATCTTCAGGATGGTGTCTTCGTACTCTTTCAGCGGATGATATGTGAGATATATCCCCAGCATTGATTTTTCCATCGACGCCTTCGTCCGCCTGTCAAAATCCGCTATATCCGGCAGCTTCCTGGAAAGCCCGCTGTCATCAATGACCGGCGACCCCGTATCGAAAAGCGATATCTGACCGGCGACATTTCTCCTCGCGTCGCTCTGCGCCGCGTCCATGAGCTGCCCGTAAACAGCGAGGTGCTGAGCGGTGTTCCCCTCGAGCGACGATGTAGCGCCCGCTCGTATGAGGCTTTCCACAGCGCCTTTGTTTACTTTTGAAATATCAATGCCGTCTATGAATTCGAATATGGTCCGCGGTACGCCGCGCGTCTCTCTCGCACTTACGACAGCGTCGACGACATTGTCGCCCACCCCTTTCACAGCCTTGAGGCCGAACAGGATAGCTCCGTCCTTCACTGTGAAATCGCGTCCGCATGTCGTGACGTCAGGCGGCAGCACTTTTATCCCCATCTGCTCGCAGTTCCGGATATATGTCGCGACTGAAACGGCGCTTCCCATGAAGTTCGACATAAGCGCGGCCATGAATTCGGCGGGGTAATGCGCCTTGAGATACGCAGTCTCATATCCGATCACTGCGTAAGACGCCGCATGTGACTTATTGAACGCGTATGAGGCGAAACTGACCATCTGGCTGAATATCTGCTCGGCCGCTTCTTCCGGGACGCCGTTCCTGACAGCGCCCGGCACCGTGACATTGCCGTCCTCATCCGTCTGGCCGTATATGAATACATCGCGTTCTCTGAGCATCTCCTCTTTTTTCTTCTTGCTCATGGTGCGGCGCACATTGTCCGATCTTCCGTAGCTGTACCCGGCGAGGTCGCGCACGATCCGCATCACCTGCTCCTGATATACGATGCATCCGTACGTAACGGAAAGGATCGGTTCCAGCGAAGGGTGCAGGTATCTGATATGATCGGGATTTTTTTTATTATCGATATAAGTCGGGATAGAAGCCATCGGGCCCGGCCTGTACAGAGCGATGCCCGCAATTATGTCTTCAAGGCGGTCCGGTTTCAGCTCTTTCATGAACGTCCTCATCCCGCCGCCTTCAAGCTGGAATATACCGTCGGTATTGCCATCCGAAATGATTTTGAATACCTCGGGGTCATCGTATTCCATATTTTCGAAATCTATATCGACGCCGTGGTTTTTCTTTATCATTTCCTGCGCCTCTCTGATGATCGTAAGGTTCCGCAGTCCGAGAAAATCCATTTTCAGGAGCCCGAGCTCCTCTATAGTTACCATCGTGAACTGCGTGGCGGGACCTTTTTCCGTCATCGTGAGCGGGACATATTCCTCGACGGGCTCCTTCGTGATCACAACGCCCGCGGCGTGTGTCGACGCATGGCGCGGCATGCCCTCGAGCTCCCTTGATACGTCAATGATACGTTTCGCTTCCGGATCGTTTTCGTATTTATTCTTCAGTTCCGGGTTCATCTCAAGAGCCTTATCTATAGTGATTTTCTGCACATTCGGTATGGCCTTCGCTATCGCGTCCGTCTCGGCATAGCTCGCGCCGAGGACGCGGCCGGTATCGCGGACCACGAGCCTCGCCTTCATCGTGCCGAATGTAACGATCTGAGCCACATGATCCCTGCCGTATTTCTTCTGCACATATTCTATGACCTCGTGGCGGCGCTTATAGCAGAAATCGACATCTATATCGGGCATGCTCACGCGTTCGGGATTCAGGAACCGCTCAAATATGAGACCGTATTTTATCGGGTCGACGTCAGTGATGCCGAGGCAGTATGACACTATGCTCCCGGC
>JAZAUJ010000188.1:0-2646 GCA_036342375.1 Anaerovoracaceae bacterium
ACCCGAACAAAAGAGAAGTCAAATTCAACGATGACAGATCGGTCATGCAGTTCATATCGAACGCCATCGCGGAAGCCCTGAGGGAAAAGTCCGCCGTGCCGCAGCTCAGGCCGCGTGAGAGGCAGGGAAGGGACGCATCCGGCATCAATACTGAACAGAGGAAAACGCGGGTGCAGACATCCGGGCATGAAAACAGCGCAGGGACCTCTTCATTCTCTTCAGGTTTCGGAGATTTTGAACAAGTTGAGATTAAAAATATATTGTCAACTTTTAAAAAAGAAACAGAAACCGCTAAGGAAGACGTGGAAAAATTTGCAGCAGCCCGCAGAGAAGAGAATGAAAACTCAGGCCCGTTCGATTTCAGGGATCTCGACTACCGCGGAGTCATATTCGGCACGTATATACTGGCGACAGATGACGATTTTCTTTACCTGCTCGACCAGCACGCGGCGCACGAGCGCGTCAATTTTGAAAAACTGAGGGACCAGTTCGAAAGCGCGGAGAAGCACAAACAGGAGATCCTGACCCCGTTTACTGTAAGCGCGGGATTCCGTGAAGACAACTGGACGGGGCCGCTCATGGAAATGGGATTCGATATCGAGGAATTCGGTCCGGATACATATGCTGTAAGGGCCGTGCCGATGTTCATGGATATATCAGAAGCGGAATTGTTTGTAAACGACTATATAGACAGTATATCGGACGATACGGATTTTGAAAGCAGAGATGTCGTTTTGAGTCTTGCCTCAAAGGCGTGCAAAGCTTCGGTAAAAGCCCGCGACGCATTGAAAGATGAAGAGATCCGCCGCCTTGTGGACGATCTTTCGGCATGCGAGAATCCGTACAGCTGCCCGCACGGGAGGCCTACATTCATCAGGATAAGCAGATATGACATCGAACGAAGGTTCAAGAGGAAATGAGCATGAGACCCCGGATCATCGCGGTTACGGGACCAACGGCCGTAGGGAAAACAGAATACACAATAAAGCTCGCGCGCGCTGTGAATGCCGAGATCGTTTCGTGCGACTCGATGCAGCTGTATAAATATCTCGACATCGGAAGCGCAAAACCGACGGCGGAAGAACGCGCTCAGGTAAGACATTATCTCGTTGATGAGATAGACCCGGCCGGGGATTTTTCCGTCGCGAAATATAAAAGACTTGCGGAAAACGCGATAGATGAGATACTTGAAAAGGGAAAGATCCCGCTCGTGACAGGCGGCACCGGTCTTTATCTCGACGCGCTCCTTTACGACATGGACTTCGGTCCGCAGCCTGCAGACACAACGAAAAGCAGGCGTGCTGAGCTGATAAGATTCGCGGAAACAGAAGGGAACGAAGCCCTTCACGCATTGCTGGAAAAAGAAGATCCCGACGCGGCCGCGAGGATCCACCCCAATAATGTCGTGCGCGTCGCAAGAGCGCTCGAAGCTGCGGAACGCGGCGAAAAGATCGCGCCGTTTCGTGATTCGCGGAAAAAAAGCGGGAAATACGATGTCCTGCTCATAGGTCTCACTCGCGACCGGCAGGAGTTGTATGACCGCATAAACATGCGCGTCGGAATGATGCTTGAAGCCGGTCTCGTCGACGAAGTCAGGGATCTTCGCGATAAAGGCCTGACGCGCGAAGATATCGCGATGAAGGGCATAGGCTACAAGGAAATATTCGATTATCTGGACGGCATATGCACGCTTGACGAAGCGGCAGACAATATCAGAAAAAACACCCGCCATTTCGCAAAACGCCAGATGACGTGGTTCAGGAAATACGATGATATAAAGTGGTTCTGCCTTACCGGCCGAAACGAAGATGAGATAACAGAGGAATTGATCGAATGGGTCAGAAGAAAACTGTAAAAATCCATAATAAAAGCGACAGACCTGACAATGTCGTCGAAAAAGAGCACGAGATCGCGGAGCAGTGCAGCGATATCGAAGCGCATCTCCCCGGGTTCATGCGGGGCTATTTCGCATACATCAGAAGCAATGACCTGCCCATGACGCGCCTCGCCTATCTGCGCGATATCAGAGCGTTCTGCAGTTATCTCTGCGGCGATACGGGGCTGACGGACGCCGACCGCCCGGAAGATATCACTGTGGAAGAATTCGGCAGGATAAAAGCGTCCGACGTCAACGCGTATATCGATTACTGCCGAAAGTATGAAGTGGAGACCGAAGACAGTATCATCGTATACGAAAACAGCAGCAAGACGCTCGCCAGGAAGAAATCTTCGATATCTGTGCTGTTCAAGCAGCTATACAGAGAAGGGCTCATAGAAAAAAACATCACCGACGGATTCAATCCCATTCGCGTCCCGAAACCGGGCGAACGCGAGATAAAAGCGCTGCAGGACGATGAAGTAATGATAATGCTGGACGCGGTAACGACAGGGGAGGGGCTCACGGACAAGGAGCGCCAGTACTGGGAAAAGACAAAGTACCGCGACAAGGCGATACTTATCCTGTTCCTTACATACGGGCTCAGGCTCTCCGAACTGCAGCAGCTCAATGTCTCGTCGTTCAATTTCAGCCGCGGTGAATTCAAGATATTCAGGAAGCGCGGAAAAGAATCGATGATGCCTCTGAATGTTTCCGCTGCGCAGGTCGTACGCGATTATCTCGAACTCGAACGCCCGAAAGACGAAGAC
>JAZAUJ010000189.1:0-2641 GCA_036342375.1 Anaerovoracaceae bacterium
ATATAAACTTTTAGCCGTGCTGAAAAAGACCGATTTCCACGCGGCGATGTCTGATACCGGATTCCCGGTGAAAACGGGCGGGACGCTGCTCGCCGTGACAGACATATCCGCCGGAAAGAGGACGCTCGACGTGAGCGGGCGGCAGCTTTACGGCGCTGTGGGAGCGGTCTCGTTCGGGGACGAGACCGGAGTAAGCTGCGAGTTCTCGCGGATAAGCGAAGACTTCGATATACATATCGGCCTTCTCGGTTCTGGCGACATACGGTTCGCGGATATCGGGCGGGCAGGCATTGATACGGAAGAATTTGAAGATTACCCTGCGGCCGGGAGCGGCTATGTCGCGGTCACAGACGGCGATAATATTTTTTACGCGCAGATGAATCTTATGATCAGAAGGATCATCGAAAGGATGTTGTCAGAATGGACTATAGAAAATTAGCGGATAACGTAAAGGCCGACAGTTTTGTCATGGCCGGCAGTTCAGAGGAAAAACGGAACGAGGCGCTCGCCGCGGTCGCGGAGGCGCTCGAAAAGCACAGCGACGAGATATTCGCCGCGAACGAGCGCGACCTGGAACGCGGGAGCGGACTGCCCGGGCCGATACTCGGAAGGCTGAAATTCGACAGACATAAACTCGATGATGTCATTGCCGGCATAAACGGCCTTATCGGACTTGAGGATCCTGTCGGGAAGGTACTGATGAAGCGCAGGCTGGATGACGGGCTCATCCTGTCGAGGGAGACGTGTCCGATCGGCGTTATAGGCGTCATATTCGAGTCCAGACCCGACGCGCTCGTGCAGATCTCGGCTCTGTGCATGAAGAGCGGGAACTGCGCGATCCTGAAGGGCGGGAGCGAGGCGGCGGAAACGAACCGCGCGCTTTATGACGTCATACATGAGGCCGGGACGGAAGCGGGACTGCCGGAGCATTTCGCGGCTCTTGTAGAAGACCGCACCGGCATTGATGAACTCATAAAATTCAGGGACGACATCGATCTCCTGATCCCGAGGGGCTCAAACGCATTCGTGCAGTACATCATGGATAATTCGGACATCCCGGTCATGGGCCACGCCGGCGGGATATGCCATATATACGTGGATAAGGCGGCGGACCCGGCAAAAGCCGTTCCGATAATCATAGACGCCAAGACGCAGTATGTTTCGGCATGCAATGCGGTGGAAACGCTCATCCTGCATCATGAGATCGCGGACGAGATACTGAGCGCAATACCGGAAGCTTCGCCCGTCGGCATCGAACTGATAGACGGGAAGGAAGAATCCGATTTCAGGGAATATCTTGACTACAAGATGACTGTAAAGATCGTTGACGATATGTCCGAGGCGATAGAGCATATCAACAGGTACGGATCCCATCACACCGACGCTATCGTCACGGAGGACCCGGGAGCCGCGGAGATATTCCTGGACGAGGTCGACAGCGCGGGCGTGTATGTGAACTGTTCCACGCGGTTCGCCGACGGGTACCGCTACGGATTCGGCGCGGAGGTCGGGATAAGCAACGGCAAGCTGCCTCCGAGAGGGCCGATAGGGCTCGAAGGCCTCGTGACGTACAAATACAAACTGCGCGGCGACGGTCATATAGTCGGCGATTACGCGAGCGGGAAACGCTCATTCAAATTCAAGGATCTGGATATCGACTGATCTCAGGAGGAAATGATGCTGATAGCTGTAATAGACGGACAGGGCGGCGGCATAGGACGGACCATCGTCGAAAAACTGAAAGCCGCCGATCTCGGAGATATAGAAGTTATAGCCCTCGGAACAAATTCCGCCGCTACCGGGCAAATGCTCAGAGCGGGCGCCGATGAGGGCGCGACGGGCGAAAACGCCATAGTCTGCAATGTGGCGGACGCCGATGTGATAATCGGCGTCGTGGGCATTCTCGTCGCGAACTCCATGATGGGCGAGATGACGCCGGCCATGGCGCGCGCGATAGGCGAAAGCGGCGCGCTGAAGCTCATGCTACCGCTCAACAGATGCAATATACATGTCGCCGGCCTCGTCGAGCGGCCGATCGGGAAATACATCGACATGGCCATAGATTACCTTCGGGAATATATCGCGGACGGCGAATGAAGCCGTAAACAGGCTGAATACAAAACAGGACACATTTCTGTGTCCTGTATTTTTTTGGTGCGCCCGGAGAGGCTCGAACTCCCACGGTCTCCCACCAGATCCTAAATCTGGCGCGTCTGCCGATTCCGCCACGGGCGCAGAAACGTCCGCATAAAATGATAACAATTCGCGGAACCGATGTCAATCAGACGGGGCATCAATGCATTGCTACCCGCACCGTCTGTGTATATCCTTCATGAGCGCGTAATAGATCTTTTCCGTGAGCGGACGGCTGAAGTAATATCCCTGGATATAATCGCACGACATCTCTGTCATGTATTCGAACTGCTCCCTCGTCTCCACGCCTTCGGCAACGACCGGCACGCCCATCTGTTCCGCCATTTGCAGAACAGAGCCGATGATGTACCTGCACCGCTCAGATTCAGTCGATCTCCTGGTGAACTCGCTGTCGATCTTTATTATGTCGAACGGTATGTCTATGAGAGACGACGGAGTGGAATATCCGCTGCCGTAATCATCGAGCAGGATGATGAATCCTTCATCC
>JAZAUJ010000190.1:0-2630 GCA_036342375.1 Anaerovoracaceae bacterium
CATATCATTCGGACCGGGACGACGGATCCGGGAATACGGTCAGCTATGAAATATCGAGCAGCTTCGGCGAGAGCAATCCCAGAGTTTACGTAAGAAACGGATGTATCGAAGAAGTGTCGGACGGATATCCCGACTGACATGCAAAAGATCATTCGGCGGCTCTGACGTCTTTCTCAGGGCATGAGCATCAATTGAAAAAAATCTTATGTACAGGACAAATAGCAAAAGAAACAGATGGTCGGTGATAAATCACAGCCTTTTTTCGCTGTTCATCATATCCTCCCTTGTTGAGCTCGGCAATATAGGCGCGGGTCTGATCGACGGACTGATAGTGAGCCGCTTTTATGATCCCGCCGCGCTTGCCGCGGTAGGCATCGCTTCCCCGATGTTCTTCATCAGCTGCATCGTAAGCGGCCTGTTCGTCGGCGGGATGCAGAACAGGTGCACACAGGAGCTTGGAAAAGGCGATATCGGGGCTCTTAACAGGATCTTTTCCACCGTTTTTTACATCAGCACCGTCGTTTCATTTCTGTTTTCCATATCGGAGTTTGTTTTCGCGCGTCAGCTGGCGGCGCTTTTCGGAGCTCAGGGCAGCGGCGCAGAGCTTGCCGTCCATACGGAGCAGTATATAAAAGGATTATCGACAGGCTTTCCCGGTCTTGTGCTCGCGGTGCTCGTTTCAACGGGCTGCATCCTCGACAGCGAGCGGAAAAGGGCTTCCCGCGCCGCGCTCGTCTATATCGTTTTCAATACCGTTTTTGATCTCATAGCCGTAAAAACTGGACTCGGGATCTTCGGCATAGGTCTTGCGACGTCTCTCGGCGTCTATGTCGAGCTCGGATACCTTCTTATCCACTTCACGAAAAAGGACAGACTCCTGCGTTTCACAAAGCCCGAGATCAGACCGGCGGAGATCCTGAGGATCGTTTCGTCGGGAACAGAAAAGGTCATAAGATACACCTTGAATACGATATCCGTGATCCTGATGAACAAGCTGATCATCCATTACGGCGGAGCTCTCGCGATGTCCGCGATGGCCGTCAGGAATCAGGTTGATGATTTCGCCGATATAATGGCTCTCGCGCTCGCGGAGGCGGTGTCGATCCAGGCGGGGGTCCTTTACGGCGAGAAGAACAGCGAAGCGATACGCGCGACGGGAAATTACGCCCACAGATGCTGCGCCTTGTTTCTCGGCGGCGTATGCGTGATCGGCACGCTGCTTTCCGGGGCGATCGCCTCGATATACATATCCGACAGAGGAGAGCTCTTCAGAATGTCCGTCTTCGCCGTAGGCGTGACGGCGCTTCTGCAGCCTCTCAACGCGCTCGTGAGGGCGAGGATATCGTATCTGCAGGCCGTGAATAGAACGAAAAATATGCGGATCCTGTCGTTTCTGACGTTTTTCGTCTATCAGATCCTCGGAGCTGCGGTTCTGGGAGAGCTGTTCGGGGCGTACGGCGTGCTGAGTTCATTTCTGCTCGCTCTGGCGCTTTCGATGATGACGGTGTGGATATATTACGCCGTAAAAACAAAAAAAGCCGTACCCTCCCCTGAGGACTATCTCGCGCTGCCGGAAAGCATCCGCTTCAGCCCCGACGACGTCATATCGCTCGTCATAACCGGCAGCGAGGATATCTCGCCCGTGGCCGAGCGGATACAGCTGTTCTGCAAGGTTCACAGAGCGGGAGACAGGACCGGGATGAAGGCCGCGCTCTGTTTTGAGGAGCTGACCTCAAATGTCATAAAATTCGGCTTCCCGAAATGCAGGAAGCACCCCGTCATAGATCTCAGGCTCGTATATACAAATGAAGAAACAGTCATGCGCCTGCGGGACAACTGTCCGATGTTCGACGTCGAAAGGTATATCGCGCAGGAGCTGAATTCGTGCGAAAGCGGAGACGAAGTCAGACTCGGCCTTAAAATGGTCGGCGGCATGGCGGAGAAAATCAGCTACGTCCATTCGCTCGAGACCAATAACGTGATACTTCATTTCCCGAATGATAAGATCCGAAGTGAGTGAGCCGTTATACCGAAGATCACAGTAAGAGACGCCGCTGCCGCGCTGCGGCGCGGAGGACACGGAAAAGCCCGCCGCGTTTCGGCAGATACCTGCGCGCGCCGAATAAAATAAAAAAGGCTCCCCGCCGCCGGTGACTGCGGCGCGGGAGCCTTGGTGCATGCTATTACGAATCAAAGGCCAGCATATTCCCAAGCGGAATGGAAAACCCTAATATAGATTGAAAAGTGTGATTTTCACAGAAGCAATAATATTGAAATGTGTGGATTCCTGCGATTTGGTTTTGTTGAAAAGTGCAGAGGTGTGCTATGTTATATCGGAAGATCCAGCCGTAGATCAAAGAGATAATTATCGATAATGCGCAGTATCGTGAAATAAAGTGGAGCCGCATTTCTGCGGCTCCTGTTAGTTAGTCTGTGAGATCATCCCAGACGATTTCCTCTGCTCTGGATCGGATGCTGTTCATACGCTGGACCCACTCCATCTGGTTCTCTGCCTTCAGCTGCTCTGTGACGCCTTCCTGCGCTGCCATCTGCGTCATAAGCTGCTCCATCATTTTCTCTGCGTGACGGTCGATTTCTTCGAGGTGTGCGGACAGCTTTCCGGAGAAGAG
>JAZAUJ010000191.1:0-2572 GCA_036342375.1 Anaerovoracaceae bacterium
ATGAATACCAAAATGAGTTTTAACATAGCAACGTACAGCACTATTATTACTCAAGGAGGAACAATCAATGGTCAATGAAAGATTTTACGGATTCGGTTCTCAGGGTTCCGCTATCAGGGAACTGTTTGAATTCGGAAAGCAGCGCGCTAAGGTCGTAGGCCCGGAGAACGTTTTCGATTTCTCGATCGGAAACCCGAGCGAGCCGGCGCCGCCGGAAGTCAACGAAGCGATAATCGATATCATAAAGAATGTCGACAGCGTGCAGGTGCACGGATACACCAGCGTGTCC
Organism: Anaerovoracaceae bacterium; assembly: GCA_036342375.1. Classification (GTDB taxonomy): domain Bacteria; phylum Bacillota; class Clostridia; order Peptostreptococcales; family Anaerovoracaceae; genus JALCRY01. The sequence continues at coordinate 290 of JAZAUJ010000191.1, forward strand.
GGAAACGACAGCACGAAGAAGGCGATCGCCGATGATCTGAACGACAGATACGGATGCGACCTCGGGCCGGAGAACCTGTTCATGACGGTAGGTGCTGCGGCAGCTCTCATTTCGCCGCTCGCAGCGCTCACTATAGATGAGAACACGGAGTTCGTAGCCATCGCGCCGTTCTTCCCGGAATATAATGTATTCGCGGGCGTACAGGGCGCGAAGCTCGTGGTCGTAGACGCGGATATCCCTGATTTCCAGATCGACTTCGAGAAACTCGAAGCCGCGCTCAATAATAACACGCAGGCCGTGATAATCAATTCACCGAACAATCCGTCCGGCGTGATCTATTCGCGCGAGACGCTCGAAAAACTCGCAGCATTGCTGAAAAAGAAGAGCGATGAGTTCGGACATCCGATCTACATCATTTCCGACGAACCGTACAGAGAGCTCGTTTACGACGGATCGGAAGTGCCGTACGTGCCGGATATCTATAACAACACGATCATCGGATATTCATACAGTAAATCCCTCTCGCTCCCGGGCGAGCGTATAGGCTATGTATGCGTGCCGTCATGCGTGGACGACTGGAAGACAGTCTATGCCGCGATCGCCGGCGCCGCCAGGGGGCTCGGCTATGTATGTGCCCCGGCTCTGTTCCAGCTCGTTGTCGAAAGAGTTGTAAAGAGCAGACCTAATCTCAAAGTCTATGCCAGGAACAGAGACCTGCTCATGAAGGGACTCAAAGAGGCCGGATATGAAATGGCGGACCCCGCGGGCGCGTTCTACCTGTTCGTAAAGGCGCCTAACGGGAATTCGAAGGAATTCAGCGAGATAGGCAAGAAGCACGATGTGCTGCTGGTGCCGGGAGACAGTTTCGGATGCCCTGAGTACTTCAGGCTCTGCTACTGCGTATCGGAGCAGACTATCACGGGATCGATCCCTCAGTTCAAGAAGATGATAGAGGAATGCAAATAGCCCGGACTGAAAAGCGGTCAGGCATTGATAATAGCAGTTAAGCGACAGAGGCGGCGCATCCGCCTCTGTTTTATTATTGAACGCCATGTCCGCGTATGATATAATAACTGTCGGCGCGGTTTGTTTATCGCTTTAGAGTGATAAAGCGATGGTGAGCCGGGCCGAAACGCTGTGATTTTACGATACCATTTGTATGGAGGGAAGAGAAATGAAGAAGTATATCAAAGGATTTCTGGCCCTGGCGGTGGCGCTCTGCTGCGTTCTTACGCTCAGCGCCTGCGGGTCCGGTTCGGACGAATCCTGGTCGTCTGTAAAGCAGAACGGCGAACTCGTTATCGGACTTGACGACACATTCGCGCCGATGGGATTCAGAGACGACGACGGCAACCTCGTCGGTTTCGACATTGATATGGCGAAGGCTGTATGCGAGGAACTCGGAGTGAAGGCCACGTTCAAGCCTATTGACTGGGATTCAAAGGAGCTTGAGCTCAAGTCCCACGATATAGACTGCATCTGGAACGGCCTTTCCGCCACAGAGGAACGTCAGGAGAGCATGTCTCTTTCCAAGAAGTATCTTAACAATAAGATCATAATAATGACGACGGACAAGGATCTGAAGGTCGATTCGTCGAAAGATCTCGAGAAGCTCAAGATCGGAACGCAGAAGGACTCGTCCGCTCTCGAGATGATCCAGAAGGACAAGAACTACGAAAACTTCAAAGACAACGTAACGGAATATGACACATATGATGAAGCGATACTCGATATGAAGGCCGGGAGAGTCGACTGCATCGCGATAGATGAAGTGCTCGGCAATTACAAGAACACGAAGATGAACGAGAATCTGTACACATGCGACTATGATTTCGGGAATGACTATTACGCGATCGGATTCAGGAAAGACGACGTGAAACTCACGGATCAGGTCAATGACGCACTGCAGACGCTCATCGACAACGGTACGGCCGCGAAGATCAGCAAGAAGTGGTTCGGCAAGGACATCGTTATCCTTGAAGATTATTAGACCGGACGGAGGCGTTATCGTTGAGTGACCTGATAGACTATATCATACGCATCATGCCGACGCTCCTGCAGGGAACGCTGATCATGGTAGAGCTGTTCGTGCTCACACTCGTGTTCTCGCTCCCGCTCGGGCTGCCGGTGACACTCGGGAGCACCTGCAGATTCAAGGTGGTGCGCTTCATTTGCAAGTGCTACATCTGGATCTTCAGGGGCACGCCGCTGCTGCTGCAGCTGTTCTTCTTCTATTTTATGGTGCCGATACTCTGGGGCGTCAGGCTCGGACCGTTCCCCACG
>JAZAUJ010000192.1:0-2555 GCA_036342375.1 Anaerovoracaceae bacterium
ACGAAGTTTATCTTCACGTCTTTATATTCTACCGGTATAAGTGATGTGTTTATCGAATATCTCTTCGCGATCTCCATCTTGTCCCAGTCGGAAACAGTATTTCCGTCTTCCACTCTCCCGAGTCTGTTCGTGACTCCCGTGGCCAGAAGAGCAGCCTCAACGAATGTCGTCTTTCCTGTCCCGCCGTGTCCTGTAAGTGCTATATTCCTGATGTAGTCGCCGGTGTACTCTTTCATATTTGGTCCTCCTAATTGCAGTATTACGAACGGTGCCATTATAACATTCAGGCGTTGCATTTGCAATATTTTCTGATAATTTAGGGGCGTGTAAAATGCGAAAAATGCAGGCGCGATGAGCGCCCGCATTGATCAGAGAGAAGGAGAAGATATATTCTCATGAAATGTAATTTTCGTAATTCCGCTGTCCGCTCGCTGACCGTGATCAGTTCGCGGCCCTGTTCGCCACTCTGTCCGGCTTCTGTATTTCGATGAACCTGTGCGTCTCGGGTTCTGTTCCAAGCAGTTGGTCGATGTCCCAGAGCATTATCAGCGACGGTATCTCAACTCCTCCGTCACCGATGTCCAGATAGTGCTGGAAGCTCTTCGCGCCCGTGTGCTTATAGAAGCCTATCGCCTTGTCGTTTCCTACAACGACATCGACCGCGAGCGAATTCCTGCCATTCGCTCTCATGTATTTCGCGCATTCTTTCACGAGTTCAGTTCCGAGGCCCATGCCCTTGTACGGCTTATCAATGTGCAGGATGTCGACCATTCCGCATGTCTTCATTTCCGTATACAGGTTGCACGCGAGTATGCCGAGCGGATAGTCCGACGCGTCTACGGCAACGAACAGTTCTTTGTCCGGATCGGCGATATAGTCGCCGAGGTGTTTCTGACAATGTTCAGGAGTCATCCCGTCAAGGTAATCCTGATCGATTATGCCCGGATAGGTGTCCTGCCAGCTTCGGACATATATCTCGGAGACTCTTTCGAGATCCTCCGGTCTGGCTTTCCTGATAGTAATCATATTATCACTCCATTCTGATTTATTGTCATCTTTAAATAATTGTCTTTTGTAATCTATTGATTTTTATCAACTGTCGTTATCATACCACAATTATTGATAAAAATCAACTTTTTGATGGAAATATGGACGCGCCTCCAACTGCGCCCCCTCGGGCAGACGGGCGGAAAGCCGCACAGTGAGCGGTTCAGACCGGATCTTGAAAGAAAAAATCAGTTCAATTTGTTATTGCTTTTAATGTTCTTTTGGGGTACAATACAAAAGCGGCATAAATCATTTGGGGGACTAGCTCAGATGGGAGAGCGCGTGGTTCGCAATCACGAGGTCAGGGGTTCGATCCCCCTGTTCTCCACCAGAAAAATAAGAGAGGTCTGAGGCCTCTCTTTTTTCATTGCTGTTTTCAGGTCGCGGGGGGAGCGCCGGACCTATGGCGCGAAAAAAAACCGGCCGGGAAATCTCCCGACCGGCATTCACTTTCTATTCGAACCACGCCACGGCGCGCGCGGGCGAACCGTCGCAGTTTTCTATTTTCAGCGGAAGACAGGCGAAACTGAACAGACCGTCACCGCATTGATCCAGATTTTTCAGGTTCTCTATGTTGATGATGTCGCATTCCGCAAACAGTTTTCTGTGCCGCGTCAATTCCTCGTCCGGGATCGGATCCAGTCCGATGACATCGAAACCTATACCTTTATATCCCCCATGGATGATATAGTCCAGCACGTCATCATCAATGCAGGGATAGTCTCCGAAATATTCTTCCGTCCCCCATCGTTTGTCCCAGCCTAGGTTGAACAGGAGAAAATCGGCTCTCTCTGCCTTGCTGCCGTAACGCTTCACTCGGTCCAGAGTGACAGCTTCCCCTTCGCCGAGATCGCGGCAGTCGACGACGAGCGCTTTTCCGATGAACTGGCCCGGCGGGAAACTGTCGAGCGTCGGCCTGTCCGGGAACAGATGGGCCGGCGGGTCGATGTGCGTGCCCGTATGCGAATACATCCGCAGCAGCGTTTCCTTGAAGCCGTTCGCTTCGTATGTGTTCGCCTGCGCGAGCTCCGGCGGCTCCGTGCCGGGGTAGACAGGCATATCCTCTTCTATTGTATGAGTTAGATCTATTACTTTCATTTTTCTCCTCGCGTTCATCAATGCTGTCTTATGTCGTTCCTTTTTTCCGGCGCGGCGTGCCCGCGGAGGCTGCGCCCCCCGGAACGTCCCGGGGCCCGGCATTTTCCGCCTGCGCGTTCTTTCAGTCAGTCCTTCCGGTCACGTTCCCGCTTTCCCGGTGATATGCTCGGGCGTGATCTCGAACATCGCAAGCGCTTTCTCAGTTTTCACGCAGTGTTCGTCCGTTTCCTTTTCATAGCCTGAAATATATGAAGCAACGAGCCTGCGCATCGCTTCCTTCTTTTCTTCCGGATCCTCTATGACGCGGATCGTGCCGAACACGATCACGCTCTCGTATCTCATCTGGAACGCTTCCGCTACGAGCTCATGCTTCGAGATCACTGTGAAACATACTTTCGGCGACCGCCTTA
>JAZAUJ010000193.1:0-2537 GCA_036342375.1 Anaerovoracaceae bacterium
CGGATCCAGGATGCTCTTCGACGGATTCCTTAAGGTCTACTCGTCCAAGGGCGACGCGGACGACCGGTACATCCCGGAGCTTGCGGAAGGCGAGGCGCTCGATGTGGTCAGGGAAGAGGGCGAGCAGAACTTCACGCAGCCGCCGGCGAGATACACGGAAGCGTCTCTCGTGCGCACGCTTGAAGAAAAAGGCATAGGACGTCCGAGCACATACGCTCCGACTGTCACGATAATAATCAAGAGGAGATATGTGAAGCGCGACAAGAAGCAGCTCGTGCCGACAGATCTCGGATTCACGGTGAATGATCTCATGGAAGAGTATTTCGCGGATATCGTCGACGCCGGGTTCACGTCCGAGATGGAGGAAAAACTTGACGATGTGGAAGTGAAGGGCACGGACTGGAAACAGATAATCCGTGACTTCTACGGACCGTTCAGCGAGGAACTCGAGAACGCGGACGCGAATATCGAGAAGGTCGTCATAGAAGACGAGCCGACCGGAGAACTGTGCGAACTGTGCGGAAGACCTATGGTCATCAAACACGGGCGGTACGGGAAGTTCATAGCGTGCAGCGGATATCCTGAATGCAAGAATAAGAAAAATATCGTTGTCAAAACGGGCGTGAAGTGTCCGAGCTGCGGCGGCGATATAATAGAAAGACGGGGGCGCTCCGGACGTATATTCTACGGATGCAGCAATTACCCGGAATGCAGGCAGGTGTACTGGGACAAACCTGTAAACAGGACATGTCCGGTCTGCGGTGCATTGCTTGTGGAGAAAAACACGAAAACTGTTAGATACGCCTGCTCGAACAAAGAGTGCAGGTACAGGGAAAAACAGGAGCAGTAAGGAACGGAGGTAAAGGAATGGGAATACAGTTCCATGCGACGACGATCTGCGCCGTCAGGAGAGGACCTGACGATGTCTGCATGGCCGGCGACGGCCAGGTGACGATGGGCGAGACAGCGATCATGAAAGCCGGAGCGAAAAAAGTCTCCACTATTTATCGCGGAAGAGTGCTCGTCGGATTCGCGGGATCGGTCGCCGATGCGTTTACACTTAGGGAAAAATTCGAAGATAAACTGGAAGAACACGGCGGCAATCTGAAGAGGGCTGCCGTCGCGCTCGCGCAGCTCTGGAGAAGCGACCGCGGGATGAGAGGCCTTGAGGCGCTCATGATCGTGGCCGACAGAGAGAGCCTCCTCGTTCTTTCGGGCAACGGTGAAGTGATCGAGCCTGACGAGGATTTCGTCGCGATAGGGTCCGGCGGGAATTACGCGTACGCTGCGGCGAACGCTCTGTATAATCATACGGATATGGACGCCGAATCCATAGCGAGAGAATCTCTCAGGATCGCATCCACGATCTGCGTTTACACGAACAGCAACATTAGCGCGGTATCGCTCAAGGGCGGAGAAAAGCGCCCTGACGCGCCGGCGGAGTAAGGAGGCGCAGCAATGCAGAAATTGTATAATATGACGCCTAAGGAAATCGTGGCGGAACTCGATAAATATATCATCGGCCAGGATGAGGCGAAGAAATCGGTCGCTGTCGCGCTGAGGAACAGATACAGGCGCAGCCAGCTGCCGGAAGAACTCATGGAAGAAATAACGCCGAAGAATATCCTGATGATGGGACCGACGGGCGTCGGAAAAACTGAGATAGCGAGAAGACTCGCGAAACTCATGGACGCGCCGTTCGTAAAGGTCGAAGCGACAAAGTTCACGGAGGTCGGCTATGTCGGCCGCGACGTCGATTCCATGGTGCGCGACCTCGTGGAAGCATCCATAAGGATAACGAAAGCGAGCAAGCTGGAAGAAAAATATGCCGTGGCCGATGAGATCGCTGAAGAGAAGATCATTGACGCGATAGTGCCTGGCAGCAGAAAAACGAGAAAAGAAAATTCAGGCCAGAGCGGCCCGTTCGATTTCATCCTGAATAACGGCGGGTATCAGAGCCAGAAGCAGCAGTACGAAGAGCAGCAGCGTCAGAAGGAAGAGGAAGCTGACAGGAACAACGGCGACGTGCAGCTGCAGCGCGAGCAGGTCCGCCAGCAGCTCCGCGACGGCAAACTGGAGGATCAGTATATAGAGATCACTGTGACGGATCAGCCCAAGGGCAATGAACTCGATATGAGCAACGAGGGCATGAGCATCGCGATAGGCAATATCTTCGGGGACATGGTGCCGAAGAAGACGAAGAAACGCAAGGTCACGGTGAAAGAAGCGAGAAAGATCCTGCGCGAGGAAGAGGCGCAGAACCTCATCGATATGGACGAAGTGGTCGAAGAAGCCCTTACGAACGCCGAGCAGAACGGCATCATCTTTATCGATGAGATAGACAAGATCGCGAGCGGTTCATCCTATACGTCGGGAGCCGATGTCTCGCGCGAAGGCGTGCAGAGAGACATCCTGCCTATCGTAGAGGGAAGCGTGATAAATACGAAGCACGGGCCGGTGAAGACGGATCATATGCTCTTCATCGGAGCGGGTGCGTTCAGCGTATCAAAGCCTGAAGACCTCATCCCGGAGCTCCA
>JAZAUJ010000194.1:0-2510 GCA_036342375.1 Anaerovoracaceae bacterium
CGGCGTGGCTGAAACGGGCGGGCGCCGACCCGGGAGAAGTGAAGAAGTTCTTCCAGACGGACAGAGACACGCTGCTGAAGCGGGCAGGAGCCATATCGCGCGCGGAGTTCGATGAGAACGGGATGGCATTTTCGATATGCGAGGGCGAAAACGAAGACGCGCAGATCATAGATTCGCAGGCGGCGGACGAGATGCTGACCGTGCGCGGAGTGAAGGCGAGTTTTGTCGCCGGTACGAACTCGGAAGGCCAGACCGTTATCAGCGCGAGATCCCTCGGCGACGTAAATGTCCAGGTCATTATGGAAAAACTGGGCGGCGGCGGCCATCTCACGACGGCCGGAGCGCAGGTGGATATGACACCGGAAGAAGCTATTGATAAAATCAAAGAAATACTGGAGACGATAAAATGATAGTCATACTTACGAAAGATGTAAAAGGGACCGGAAAAGCGGGCGACGTCGTGAAAGTGAGCGACGGTTACGCGAGGAACATGCTCATACCGAAGGGCATGGCGAAAGAAGCCACGAAGGGCAACATGAAGAGCCTTGAAAAGCAGAAGGCTGTGCTCGCCGAAAAGGAGGCCGAACGAAAGGCTTCGGCGGAGGAACTGAAGGAACGGCTCGGAGGCATTACTGTAGAAATAAAGACAAAGGGCGGAGAGAACGGGAGACTGTTCGGATCCATCACTTCTAAAGATATAGCGGATAACCTCGAAGAGCAGTTCGGGGTGCATGTGGACAAAAAGAAGATAAATCTGGACAGCCCGATAAAAGAGACAGGCATAAAGACAGTAAGCGTAAAACTCTATCCGGAGATCTCCGCTGAACTTAAAGTGAATGTCACAGCCGGGTGACAGGGGGAAGACGATGGAAGAGTACAGCGGCATGTATGAAGATAATAACGATACCGGGGCCGGGCGCGTCCCGCCGAATAATACAGAGGCGGAGCGTTCGGCGCTTGGCGCGGCAATGCTGGATAAAGAGGCTCTGTTTGCGGTGCTCGAGAATGTGAGCGCTGAAGATTTTTACGATTCGAGAAACAAAGAGATCTATGAAGCTATTTCCTCGCTGAGCCGGGCGGGCGTAAATGTGGATACGATCACTGTATGCAACGAGCTCGAAAAACGCGGCTCGCTGCAGATGATAGGCGGCCGCGCGTATGTGGCGGGCGTCAGTTCGACAGACGCCGTGCCGGTGCTGTCGAACGCCGGAGAATACGCGAAGATCGTCGCGGAAAAGGCGAAGCTCAGAGCGCTTATCGCTGCGGCCGGCGACATCGTCGAGCTCGGATACAGGAAGGATATCGACGCGCGCGAGGCCGTTGAAGAAGCCGAACGCTCAATATTTTCCATAGCCCAGAGCAGATCGTCGGGCCGCCCTGTGCCTATAGCTGAAGTGCTGAGGCAGAATCTTAAGGAGATAGAGGAGCGCACGAGACGGAAGGACATCGTGTCCGGCGTGCCGACGGGCCTCATCGACATCGATAACAGGACGACCGGTTTCCAGAAGTCGGATATGATCATTGTCGCGGCCAGGCCGTCCATGGGAAAGACGGCGTTCGCTCTTACTGTAGCGAAAAACGCCGCTCAGAAAGGCAACAAAGTATTGATATTCAGCCTCGAGATGGCGAAAACACAGCTGACGCAGAGGCTGATAGCCATGGAATCCGCTGTCGACAGCGACAATCTCAGAAAAGGCAGACTTGAGCAGCCGGAATGGGACCGCATAATGGTGGCGGTCGACTCGCTCGGATCCATGTCGATAGACATTGATGAATCGTCGGGCATCACGCTGCTCGAGATGAAGAACAAATGCCGCAGAAAGAAGATGGAAACGGGCCTCGATCTCGTTATCGTCGACTACCTGCAGATGATGGATTACGGCGGGCGCGCCGAGAGCAGGCAGCAGGAGATCACCGCACTTTCGCGCGGCCTCAAGCAGCTCGCGAGGGAGATGGAATGCCCTGTTGTAGTATTGTCGCAGCTTTCGAGGGCCCCCGAGCAGAGGCAGGATCACCGTCCCGTCATGTCTGACCTCCGTGAATCGGGGTCGATAGAGCAGGACGCGGATGTCATACTCATGCTGTACAGAGATGAATTCTATTACAAGGAAGAATCGGAGAAGCCCGGCATCTGCGAAGTCATTATCGCCAAACAGCGCAACGGCCCGACCGGCACAGTGGAGATCAGATGGCAGAGCAAGTTCAACAGATTCGTTAATAAAGGATAAAGCAGTTGTATAAAAGGGAAAAAGCGGACACGAGATATCTCTATGAGACCGATGTAGAGAATCTGTTCATAAATGAATATATGCCGGATGCGCCTTCAGATTATGTGAAGGTGTATCTTCTTGCGCTCATGTACGCTCAGTCCGGGGTCGACGCGTCGGACCGCGAGATCGCTGAGGTACTGCGCCTGGACGGATCGGAGATAGACGCGGCGTGGACATACTGGGAAGATGTGGGCGCCGTTTCCCGCGACGGCGGCGATATCGTATTCACATCCATGCGAG